>CALQJK010000054.1:0-9867 GCA_943330875.1 Chitinophaga pinensis | reverse complement strand
CAGCTGGAGTTTAACCGGTACACAGCAATGGTATGCAAAAGAAGGGTTGATTCAAGTTGCGATGGATCACAGAGCCAGCGGACATTTTGGTAAAGCAGGAGTGAATTATATGTATCACAATCTGGGTTATTGGGAAATGAAAGATTACACAACTATGGTAAAATGGTTAATTGCTAACGGTCAGGCAGACTCGAATAAAATATGCATCACCGGATTTAGTTATGGTGGCTATATGAGCTGTTATGCGTTGACTTATGGATCAGATGTCTTTACTCATGGTATGGCTGGCGGTAGTGTAATCGACTGGACATTGTACGATTCTCATTATACAGAAAGATTAATGGGAACTCTAAAAGATAATCCGGATGGATATAAAACATGCAATGTGTTGAACTATACAGATAGATACAAAGGAATGCTACAAATCGTTCATGGCATTGTGGATGAGAATGTACACCTGCAAAACAGTATACAACTCACGAGTAAGTTACAAGATTTAAAAAAAGATTTTGAATTCATGACTTATAGCGGCGGTCGTCATGGATGGCCCGGTAATAAAAATCTGCACTTTCAAAATTTAAAGACAAGATTTATTTATAAATATCTATTGGAAAAATCTGTTCCGGAAGGATTGTTGAAATAAAATTATTGTTGGAGTAAATTAGCTAAAGCAACTTCATCGTAGCCAACAAGTAGCTTTTTACCCGACTCAACAATTGGTCTTTTGATAATGCTGTTATGGGTAAGCATAATATCAATTGCAATTTTTTCATTCAAATTTTTATACTGATCTGCAATCAATTTCCAGGTACTGCCTTTTTTATTGAAGATGATTTCCCAACCCACTTGTGAAGCCCAGGATTTTAATTTATCGATATCAATGCCTTCCTTTTTGTAATTATGAAAAACAAAATCAACCTCATGGTTATTTAACCAATCCATTGCCTTTTTTACAGAATTGCAATTAGGTATGCCGTATAAAATAACTTTGCTCATCTTAAAAATCTGGAAGTTTAGGCTTGTTTTTTAAAATAGCATCAATCTTTTCCATTACTTCAGGAGTAAGCATCGGAACAATGTCTAAGGATTTTAAATTTTCTAAGAGTTGTTGTTTTTTAGTGGCTCCCAATATTGCTGTACTTACATTTGGGTTTTTAACACACCATGCAATACTTAATGCCGCGGTTGATACACCAAGTTTATTGGCCAACTCTGAAATCTTTTTTACTTTTTTTAGATTGTCTTCAAGCATCCAGCGATCTTTTAACCAGTCAAAACCTTGCAACGCAAAGCGACTGTTTTTAGGAATGTCATCATTATACTTTCCGCTTAATAATCCTGATGCCATAGGACTCCAAATGGTGGTGCCCATACCAACTGTATTAAAAATGCCTAAGTATTCATTTTCAAGTTTATTGCGCTCAAACATATTGTACTGAGGTTGTTCCATAGTTGGACCAATCAATCTATATTTTTCCGCAACACGATGTGATTCCATAATTTCAACCCCACTCCATTCACTAGTTCCCCAATACAACACTTTACCCTGCTGAATCAAATGATTCATGGCGAGAACTGTTTCTTCAATAGGAGTTTTTTTATCTGGACGATGACAATAATATAAATCCAAGTAATCAACTTGCAATCTTTTCAACGCTTCATCACAGGCTTCAATTACATGCTTTCTGCTTAATCCTGTTTGATTAGGCTTATTTTCTTTTCCTCTCCAACCGAAAAGTACTTTTGAAGAAACTAAATAGGAACTGCGATCCCATTTTTTCTTTTTAATAACGCGCCCCATCATTTTTTCACTTTCACCTAATGCATATATTTCAGCATTATCGAAAAAATTTACGCCATTGTCATACGCAATGCTCATCAGCTCTTCAGCCGTTTTATCATTAATTTGTTTACTAAAACTTACCCAGCTTCCAAAAGAAAGGGCACTGATTTGCAGACCAGATTTTCCTAAACGACGATATTCCATTTTTGATGTTAATTTAGAACGCAAAGTTAAATGAAGAAAAGTAAAGAAAGTTAGATTATCTCCGGTTAGAGGGAATATGGAGTATTTAAAAAAACTTAAAAAGTATTTATCATGTCTTTTTTGATTATGCGATATTGCAATATTGCGAATATGCAAAATCACAAAACAGGTTCGCTCACTAAACATTCTTTAGTTATAACATAATTTTCTTTACCACATTTTCATGAAAGTCTAATTCGGAAACTTCGAAGCAGGAACACTAATTGTCCCTACTGAATGCAGAATACGCCAGTTTTTAAAATCCTGACTTGATTCCATTCCTTGTCCATTTATAATTTCTGTTTTTGTTCTGATACGAACGGGCTTGTCGGTATAAAATTCACTTCCTATTCGATTGCGATCCCAGTACAATTCATCACAGTATAGTGTATCACCTTTCCCCATGTTGATTACCATTACACTATCTCTTAAATACACTTTGCTTTGGTATTGTTTGTATTTCCCATAGTGCGCGCTCATTTTACTTTCTATTTGCTCAGCCTCATTGTAAAAATTTGCACGAAGGGTATTCGGAAACTCAACATAAGGAACAGAGTCTTGAACATTCAGCATCAGCGGAGCTGTAAGTATGGCTTTGGCTTTCCCTCCAATAGTGTAATTGAGAATAATGTTTTTAGCTTCCTCAATTCCAATTTGTTTTTTATGGAGGTTCTTCACTTTTGTTGCATCATTCTCACAACTATACAAAAAAATACAGCCCATAACCAGAGCTGTAATAATTTTATTATTTATGGTGAAAAACTTCATTTTAAAATCAGGATTAATCGTAAATTCTTTTTTGGAACCAGCGAGCGTTCATAGAAACGCCAAAGTTGAATCTTACAAAATTTTCATGGAAGCTGGCGGATGATTTATTTCCACGTGCTCCAATCTCGAAAGAGGTATTAAGGGTAACATATTCCCCTCTTGTTTGAATAGATCTTGGAGTGGATAAAGGAAAGCTTGCACCAGCAGTAACGGCATAATTATTTCTTTTTTCATCAAGGTTGATATAATCTGGACCAAAATAAAAGCCAGCTCGATATTTTAAGTAACTGAAATAATTATTTTTTGCAGCATTGAATTTTGCTGGATAATATTCTGCACCAACGCGCATGGTCCAGTTATTTATAACCTTGTCTGTTTTGTCATAAAAACGATAAGAAGACCCCCAATTGGAACATTCAAAATCTGCCCCAACTAACCATTTATTATTTTTGGAGTGGTAAGTAAAGCCGATGCCTAAAGTTGAAGGGATAACAATTTTTCCAACGCTATCCTTAACTCCGGCTACACTATCAATCGTTGCGATATCTCCCGTATAATCATAACCATAAGATTCAAAAATAACATCTTGCTTTGCTTTCAGTTTTTGTTGAAGATTTGCAAAAGCTCCAAAACGCCAGGTACCGCTATTTGTGGTGTTCAGTTGGTATTGAATGCCGGTATTGATAAATATTCCGCCGAATCTACTGCTGACTTCATAATTAGATTTGGCATAATTCACGGTATCATTAGAAATTATTTTTTTTGTACTATAATCCTTCGTACCAAATGAATAGCCAACACTTACCCCAAAGCTAAATTCATTGTGAGAGGATCCTTTTCCAATTTTCTTCAAACCTGTGCTCAAATTAACTTGATTTAGCCCACCAGTTCCTTCATATAAAGTTGTTGTATCTCCTACGCCAGCCCAAATAGAATCTTTTCGAATCTTATAATTAATCTTACTTACAGGGCGCATACCAAAGGCTAATCCCCAAGTGGTGCCTTTCCTTTCCATTTTCTTTGTAGATATGGGAAAAGCAATTTGTAAATAGGAAATAGTGCTGTTGTTTGATTTGTATTTATCGGTGTTCGTGGTACTTTTCAATGTTCTTGAATCCACTTCAGCCCCAATATCAAATATCACATTAGAGAAGCTTTTTGTGTTAGATAAATTCCCCAGCGACGCAGGATTAACAAAGTTTATATGAAGAGGTGATCCCAATAATCCAAAATCAGCATATGCGGCAGATACGCCACCCATGGCTCTGTTTACAATGTTTTGGGCAGGGGCTAAGTCTCCAATTCCATATCTGGAAAGAGGTGAATTATTTTGGGCAATTACATTGCTAAATACGATTAAGGACAATGTTAATAGGAATAAACATTTCTTAAATGTGTCAGTTATTAAGTTCACTAAGTGCATACAAACCTTTAAATAAAAAATACTTGTCGGCAAATATCTTGCTTTTAAGTTGACTGGCAAAATAGTCGGCATTACCCCCGGTTAATACAGCGTTAAAGTTGCCATATTTATGACTGTATTTATCAACGAAACCCTCTATTTCATTGATGATTCCGTAAACAACCCCGGATTGTAAATTTGTTTTGGTGTCGTAGCCAATAAATGGAAAATTTGATTCATTTTGTACTAAGGGCAATTTTGACGTATAATCGTGCATGGCTTTAAAGCGCATGTCCATTCCAGGGGAAATGCTTCCGCCCATAAACAGGTGCTCTTGATTAATAAAATTATACGTGATACAGCTTCCTAATCCAATAATAAGATTGTTTTGTTTGGGAAAGAGATTTACAGCTGCCGCAATAAGACAAAGCCGATCAGCTCCAATAGTTTCTGGTTTGGAAATGGCAGTTGTAAAATTGAGGGTACTTGTATGGGAAATCTTGTGAAATGTTGTATGACTTGCCAAAAGAGATTCCATTTTTACATCATGGTTGATAACCGAAGCCAGAATAGATTTTGATGGGTTGTGCTTTTGTAAAAGCAATTCAATGGTTGAAAGACTATCATTAACTAAGGTGATTTCCTCTACGAAACTGCCATTACTAAAAACAGCAGCTTTTAATCGAGTGTTACCGAAATCGAAGGCGAGGGTTGTCATTGATGGATTGGTATTTTTAGTTTGGAGTTAAAGTTGTTCTTTTTTATTCAATTCTCTCAAAAATACATACTTGTAAAAAGTATAAACGGCATTTGTTTTACAAATTAAAAAACCCTCCCAACCATCTAAAAACCCTAATCTGAAAAAAAAATTCAGCATGAAATTGAAAACAGGTGAAAGGAACAATTTAACTACTCCTACTTTTTTACCACTATTATGATATTTTATTGCATTGAGTTTTGCATAATTCATATGCTTAATTATATATTCATAAATGCTACTTACCGTTTGGTGATTCAAGTAGCCTTTTATAGAAAGGAGTTTAATTTCTTTTGGTAATAATAAACCCTCGTGAACATTAGCATTATTCCATAAAGTAGTTTTTCTGTTAAAAATCCTTAATGGAGCGTCTTTCCCCCATGAGCCGTATCGAATTTCTTTATGCAGAAAAAAATTTCTTCTATTTATTTTATAAACAATATTTTCGGAAGTGAAGTCTAATTTCATTAAACTATCTTTAAGAGTAGCATCAACAGATTCGTCGGCATCTATACTTAATATCCAATCATTCTTGGCAGCTTTAATACCTTTGTTTTTATTTTCGCCATACCCCTCCCAACTTGTTTTAATGATAGTAACGTTATATTGTTCGCAAATTTTTATCGTATTATCTGTACTTCCACTATCAACTATTATTATATCATTTGAAAGGCCTTGAATACTGAGTAATGTTTTCTCAATAACAGTTTGCTCATTTTTAGTAATAATAACTATAGAAAACATAATTCAGGATTATAATTTTGAATCAATTGGAACACAAAGAAACAAAAATAAGCTATACATATTTTAACGAATTGTATACGGCAATTTTTTTTATAGTATTTTTATAAGCATTTTTTATAGTAATCAATTCTTAAATAACATTAATCTGCATGTGGGATCAAGAAATAGAAGAGTTAATACAAGGTAATATTAAAACACTTGCCAGAACTATTTCCAAGATAGAAAATGACTCGGAGGGCTATGCATTATTATTGAAAAAGCTTCCATTAGGAACGACTCCGATTATTGGGATCACTGGTCCTCCTGGTGCGGGAAAAAGCACATTAACAGATGCATTAATTTCTTTACTAGTATCTCAAAACAAAAAAATAGGAGTGCTATGTGTGGACCCCTCGTCACCATTTAATTTTGGCGCTTTACTCGGAGACCGAATTAGAATGAGTGATTGGTATAATCATCCTAATGTATTTATCAGGTCTTTGGCAACAAGAGGTTCTTTAGGAGGGCTTCATCCTAAAATAATTGAAATAACTGATGTAATGAAAATAGCCGGGTTCGATTACATTATAATTGAAACGGTTGGTGTTGGTCAAAGTGAAATAGAAATTGCTGGATTAGCAGACGTGACTATTGTAGTGCTTGTTCCAGAAGCAGGAGACGATATTCAGACAATGAAAGCCGGATTAATGGAGGTTGCCGATGTTTTTGTTGTAAATAAAGCAGATAGACCTGGAGCAGATTTGTTTATCAAAAACTTGATGTCAATTCTTACAAGCGAATTAAGTGGTACAAGGAAACAGACGCCCGTTGTAAAAACGGTTGCCTCTCAAAAAGAAGGAATAGATATACTTCTCAGTACAATTAATGAAAAGATTTCTGAAAATATAACGAGTAAAAGAAAGGTTTGGTTTTACGCAGAGAAAGCCTATTTATTGATTCAGCAAAAGCGAATGAAAGGAGTTAATAAAGATGAATTGATAAATCAAATTTCACAAATAGGTCAGACTTTTAATCTGTATCATTTTATTGACACTCATTATTAATATCAAAAAGTATGAAAATAAATACTCCACTAGTTTCTGTTGCGATGGCAACTTACAACGGAGCAAAATATGTCACGGAACAATTGAATAGTATTTTAAACCAGTCTTATAAAAATATAGAAATTGTAATTACTGATGACGCTTCTACCGACAATACTTTAGAGATTATTAAAAAGGTACAATTAAATAATTCACAAATAAAACTTTTCATCAATGCTGAAAATTCTGGAGTAAATAAGACGTTTGAATCTTCCTTCAGAAATTGTTCGGGCAATTTTATTGCTATTGCTGACCAAGATGATATTTGGAATGAAAATAAAATTGAATTGTTGTTGAATAATATAGATTCAGAAGATGCCATTTATTCAAATTCTGAATTAGTTGATAAACTTGGAAACTCATTAAAAGTTACAACAAGTCAATCCATGAAAATGCAATCTTATTATTCCGGCATTCCATTTTTAATGGGAAATTGTATACCGGGACATTCTATATTGATGAGAAGGTCTTTTTTGATAAACATTTTACCAATACCAGAAGCTATCATGTTTGATCGATGGATAAGTTTTTGTGCTGCTGGAAACAATGGTATAAAATATTTGGATGCTGCTCTTGTAAAATATCGTCAGCATGACAATAATACTGTAGGTGTTGGAAAATCAAAAAATAAGAAACTCAAAAAGTCAAAAAATGAATTATTCAAAATAAAGATTGCAGAATTACTGGTGTGTCAAAAAGCTAATATAAAAGATCTTGAAACCCGTAAAATACTTAATCAAATGATTGAGTATTTTACAAAGAAGCTAAGTATAAAAAGGTCCATTTTCTTTTTTAAGAATATGGAATCTTTGTTGATAATTAAAAACAAACCATATTACAGAAAGGTACTTTACTGTATTAAAATGTACTTTAGGCCAAATTATTAAAATGCTACAGCATTCTTCTGTAAAGCTTCAGAAAGCAAACCTACTATTTTTCATTTTAGTTCAATATTAAATTGTTTATAAATCAAGCGTATCAAAAATTCTTACTTCATTTTGTTGAATTGTTTTACATTTGAAGAATAAAAATCAACTATGTTTAAAAGTATAAAAAAGTCAATTTTAAAAAAGATAAATAAACGTAAACAGTTTTTTTTATTTAAACAGTTTATCAGTTCAGGTGATGGAAGTTTTGAAGTTAATTGGAAAAATAGATTTATTATACTTAATGAAAACACATCAAAAACAGAATTTGATAGGCACTATATTTATCATCCAGCTTGGGCTGCGAGGATACTATCAAGAATAAAACCAACTGTGCATTATGACATTTCCTCTTTTTTGTCATTCTCCACAATAGTATCTGCATTTATTCCTGTAAAATTTTATGATTATCGTCCTGCAGCATTATCCTTAAGTAATCTTGATTCAAATCACGCAGATTTAACTCAACTAAATTTTGATGACAATTCAATTCCTTCTCTTTCTTGTATGCATACTGTAGAACATATTGGTTTAGGAAGATATGGAGATGAAATTGATTTTTTTGGAGATTTTAAAGCTATGAAAGAATTAGCAAGGGTTTTGGCGCCTAATGGGAATTTATTATTTGTAACTCCAGTCGGGAAAAAAAATATAATTCAATTCAATGCACATAGGATTTATGAAAAAGACTTTGTGATTAAAAGGTTTGAAGATTTCGGGCTAAAACTTGTTGAGTTTTCATTAATACCTGAATTGGCTGAAGATGGCGGACTAGTTATTGACCCCTCTCCTAAATTACTAAACCAACAATCGTATGCTTGTGGTTGCTTTTGGTTTACAAAATAATTCTATTGTAAAACATACAAACGAAAATTAAAAGCTATTTATTTGGAAAATAATTTAAAGAATGACTTTGATTTGGAATGCAAAAGTCTTCCGTTCGAATACTTTACGTTAATTTTATTCCATTCCGCCTCATAAATATTGTAAAATGACTTAGGTCCTTTTGGTCCAAACCAAATACTTGGGACAAAAACCGTTTTATTTTTATTTTTATTTAAAAAACTTCCCCACCAAGAGAATGATGAATTAGACATAACATTATTTTTGCAAAGACTCATCAGCCACATTTCTTCATAATCTTCAAGGTTTTTAACAATTATAGAGCGCTTGTAATCTAAATTATTTTCTACCCATTCTATATCATCACTAAAAATAAAAACCGTAGAATATTCTTTCATTTGTTCTAAACAATAATCAAAATATGATTTATCCAAAACCGGCATTACATCACTTATTTGCAAATAGTCTCCTCTTCGGATATGAATAGAAATTGTATTTTCTTCTAATATTTGAGGGTACTTTTTTTTCACCTTATTTAAAAAATCAATTGTTGGAGCAAACAAATCAATAATAGCTTTATCATTGCCTAAAAAATTTTTACTGCTTTGAAAATACCCATAAAATTCAATTGAGGTATCCCATTTGGGATTCACCCTCGAATTGTTCCAAGTGGCTTCATGCATTCTTACAACCTTTTCTCCTATGTTTTCGGAAAAAAGTACATTTCTATAAATATTATTTAAGTATTTACTAGGCTGATTAGCTTGCATAGGAGTATATGCTTCAGGTTTGAATACGCAATCAATATTTTGCTTATAAGCTTGACTAATTGCATGCGCTATTTGAAACATTTGATTTCCTAGGCCACCCATTAAATATGCTGTTGAAATAATCTTACCCATTTATTAAGAGAAATAATTAAATAGTTTTATTTTTTGATTTAAATTTATTTTCCTAGTTATACTGCATAAAGCTTTTTGTATTTTTTCGAAAACTTTCTAATATAATCCCCATATTTTAATGCCTTTTTAAGATTTTTATTATGCTCGTTTGTGCTTAAATTATTATTGTAATAGTATAAAATCTCATCATTAAAATACGACTTTTCATTTCCGCACATTTCAATAAATGGAAAAAGAAATGCAGCATCGCCCGAGAATCTAAAATAGCTATCCTTTTTGAAGGGATCCATTATGTCGTCTTTGCTTAATTTATTAAATAAAAAAGCTTTTGAAGTTCTAAAATGAGTTACAGACCAATAGTTTCTGTTGTTGTATATAACTTCGTCTTTAGGAAGTGGCTTTGATTGACCTTTTGTT
>CALQJK010000053.1:0-10024 GCA_943330875.1 Chitinophaga pinensis | reverse complement strand
TTTTTATAGGCCTTTGCCAATTCAAGATAATTGAGACTAAAATAAGGATTGATTGACTTGGCAGTTTCATATGCTTTAATTGATTCTTCAAAAGAAGATTCCGGGAATCCTCCATAAAAAACCCTTACCGCTACCTGTTCCACAAAATTCAAGCTACTGATTTCATAATGCCATTTGCCAATTACATGCCAAGCCTTAAAATTATTAGGATTAATTTTTATTGCTCTTTCCGCATATTGTTTAATCTCATTTACGGTCACCACTTTTTCCCGTCCGCTTTTAGTAAGGGCTATTCTTCCCAAAGCCATACACATAGCCACATTAGCATCATCACTCTGCGGAAAATGAGCGTACGCAATTTTTGCATATGCCAGCGCTGAATTAAAATATTGTTCTTTTATGACAGGGTCCGATTCTCTTGCGCCTATTCTATTACACAATTCACTGCATTTATATAACGACGCTAAATTTAAGGGTTGTATTTTTTGTGCCTCTTTAAATTTAGATAAGGCAAGCTTCTCATTTAAGGAAAGTTCTAATTGAATTCCTTTTTGATATAGGCTGTCAAAATTCTGGGCTTTCGATACTAAACATAAAGAAGTGAAAAAAAATAGGAGTAAAAAATTAGTATGGGGGATTTTAAAATTCAATTTTAAAAAAAGTGTTTATATCAATCAAATATTTTTTCAAAAGTAACGCCAACTTGTCCGGAAAAATTTTTGATAGGCGGAGTTACTTTTTTTATGGTAATGCTAATTTTATGTATCTGATTATTAAAAGAATAAATAGCCGTAGCAATATTTGCTGCAAGTACTTCAAGTAAAAGTGTGGGCTGGTTCATTTTATGCTTCACTATTTCGTATACTTCAACATAATTTAAAGTGTCATCAATTGACTGCACAAGAATACCATTTCCCATTGTGATATCCAATGACACTTCGAAATAATTGCCTATAATTTTCTCTTCCTCATGTAATCCATGAAAAGAAAAAAAAGACAACTGATGTAAATGAATGGTATACAATTTTATTAGTTTTAATGCAATCCTTTCTCTCCTAAAAATCGCTCTGCATCCAATGCCGCCATACAGCCACTTCCTGCAGCAGTAACGGCTTGTCTGTATGTTTTATCCTGCACATCTCCGGCAGCAAATACGCCTTCGATATTTGTTTTGCTTGTACCTGGAATCGTTTTGATGTAGCCGGTTTCATCCATATCAATCCAATCTTTAAAAATGGCACTGTTAGGTTCATGCCCAATTGCGACGAAGAAAGCACTTACCGGAATGGTAGTCAATTCAGCTGTTTGACTATTTTTCAGTCTCACCGCTTCAACTTTATTTTCTCCCAGAATTTCATCTGTTGTTGAATTCCAATACACTTTTATATTGTCTGTTTTCAACACGCGATCTTGCATAACCTTACTGGCACGCATTTGATTTTTTCTTACCACCATGTGAACAACTGTACACAATTTCGAAAGATAAAGTGCTTCTTCTGCAGCGGTATCTCCTGCGCCAACAATAGCTACTTCTTTCCCTTTAAAAAAGAACCCATCACAAACGGCACAAGCACTTACACCAAAGCCATTTAATCTTTGTTCGCTTGGTAAACCCAGCCATTTTGCAGAAGCTCCCGTACTTATAATTACAGCATTGGCTTCTATCCATTTCTCTTCATCAATTTGAACCTTCAACGGATGTGAAGAAAAGTCTACTGCAGTAGCCAAACCGTAACGGATATCCGCTCCCATTCTTTTAGCTTGATTTTCAAAATGCACCATCATCTCCGGACCTTGAATTCCTTCAGGATATCCAGGATAATTTTCAACTTCTGTTGTAATCGTCAATTGACCACCAGGCTGAATACCCTGGTATAATATCGGATGCAAATTGGCTCTTGATGCATAAATAGCTGCAGTATATCCCGCCGGACCGGAACCTATAATCAGGCATCCTACTTTTTCTGAAATTACTTGATTCATTATTAAAACTTTTTTTGAATACTTATTTATTAAATTATTTTAGGGAACAATAATGGTTTTAGTCCAGGATGAATATCCACAAAATGCGCCAAGTGCTCCATTAGAAATATTTCCAATTACTTTATTGGGTTGTGCAAAAGGGTTACCGATACTTTGATAAGCAAATTCCCAGGTATTCCAAAAAGTATAAGTAGCACGGTTGATGTTACTCACTTTTAAGGTAATCGTATCTGATTTTATAAAAAAATCTTCCCCCACAACCGGAGGATTATTATAGTCAATACCAGGATCAAGCTTTGCTATATAAGTAGTACCATCAATGATCTCATCAGTATTAACAGATCTACGACCTGGAAAAAAAGGACCAGCATTCTTTTTTGTATAATACCTGATATAATTCCCTAATCCTGCGGGATCAGAAATTATAGTAAACAACACTCTTGTATTTGTATCTGGATTATCTGGTGCCGGTTTGAAATAAACAGAATCAGGGAAAACAGTTAATGGAGGAATCTGTGTTTCAGCATTGTATTCTTTTCCTTCTGTAATCACTTTCAATTGATAAGAAGTATTAAATGCCCCGACAAAAGCCGTATTTAATAAAGCGGTATCAATACTATAGAAATAAGTAGAAAACCCAGGAATAAAACTATTAGTATATTCTTTAAGTTTATGAGTGAGTACCCCATTTGAAAGATATACTTCGGCATTGTGAACAAAAGAATTCGCCAGTATTTCCGGGGAAATCTGGTTAAAATAAGCAATACTTTTTGTGAGTACTACTATTGGAGGTTTGCCATTCTCGATTTCAGCATCAACGACTAAAGTTGAAGCTGATTCATCCAACTTAAAATCAATGTTTTTTTCACAACCGATTAGCAATACCACTAAAAATAGAATAACAGCATTTTTCATTAAGCGAAAATAATTAAAACTAATCGGAAGTTGTCTGATAAATTTCAACCATAAAAAAACCCCGAAAAATTCCGGGGTTCAATTTTTTATCTGATTAACCAAGATAAGCTTTTAGCGCACCGCTGTATCTTGCTTTTTGTAAGCGTTTGATGGCTCTTTCTTTAATTTGACGGATACGTTCTTTGGTCAAATCATATTTCTGACCAATTTGCTCGATTGTAACACCATTTTCTCCATCCAGGCCGAAATAAGCATTTACGATTTCTGCTTCTCTTGGACTTAAAGACTTCAATACTCTGCGAATTTCATTCTTCAGAGAATCGTGCATCACATCTTCATCCGTTTCAGAACCGCCTTTCAATAAATCTCCCATGGCCACATCTTCGGCTTCGTGAACTGGGGCATCAAGTGATGTGTGTCTTGTATTACTTTGGAAAATATTATTAATTTCTGTTTCACTCATTTCAAGCAATTCAGCCAATTCTTCAGTGGAAGGCTCTCTTTCATGTTCTTGTTCAAAAGCCATGTATGCTTTATTTGCTTTATTATAAGTACCGATTTTATTTTGAGGTAAGCGAACCAATCTTCCTTGTTCAGCCAATGCCTGTAAAATAGATTGACGAATCCACCATACTGCATATGAAATAAATTTAAAACCTTTTGTTTCATCAAAACGTTGTGCCGCTTTGATTAGACCGAGATTACCTTCATTAATCAAATCACTCAATGATAGACCCTGGTGCTGGTATTGTTTGGCAACTGAAACCACAAATCTCAAATTCGCCTGAACGAGTTTATCCAAAGCTCTTTGATCTCCCATTTTGATTTTCTGCGCTAGAGTAGTTTCCTCCTCGGGCGTAATCATGGATATTTTAGAAATCTCCTGAAGATATTTTTCAACCGCCTGCGAGTCTCTGTTCGTAATCTGTGTAGCTATCTTGAGTTGTCTCATTTTATGGAATTATTTTAGAAATTAATAGATTTAAGAATAAAACTATTGGAGAAATCCTTCAAAAGAAAGGAAAAAACCGTGACAAATTGCTTTTTTTGAACTATAGACAAAGGTAGTATTCAATATTTGCATTTCATAGTGATAATTGAAAAAAAATATACACATTTCCTTAATAACGTAAAAATAAAAAATCATTAACAAAAAATGCTGGATAAAGTTGATTCATTATAGCCACTAAAAGTTAGGCATCAATGCTTATTTTTGCTGCATGATAATTGATTTAAGATCGGATACTTTTACGAAACCCTCTCCTAGCATGCTGGACGCGATGTTTAAAGCAACTGTTGGAGATGATGTTTTTGGCGAAGATCCCACTATAAATAAACTGGAAGGAGAATGTGCTACGATGTTTGGCATGGAAGCGGCTTTATTTTGTCCGAGCGGCACCATGACCAATCAAATTGCAATAAAATGCCATACTCAGCCCGGAAATGAAGTTATCTGTGATAAAATGAGCCATATATATATATATGAAGGTGGCGGAATTGCTTCAAATAGTGGTTGTCAGGTAAAACCACTTGAAGGTAACCGTGGAAGAATTCAGTCGAATCAAGTACTTGATGCTATAAATGGGGAAGATATACATAAGCCGATTACAGCTTTGGTTTCTGTTGAAAATACCGCAAACAGAGGTGGCGGCAGCTGCTATGAGATGAATCATCTTCAATTAATAAAAGAAGTATGTTTAAGGCATAACATTAATTTTCATTTAGATGGCGCGCGTTTATGGAATGCGATCATCAGTAAAAATGAATCGCCAAAACAATACGGGGAAATATTTGATAGTATTTCCATCTGTTTGAGTAAAGGACTTGGAGCTCCTGTAGGAAGCGTTTTATTAGGTAAAAAAGATTTTATCAAAAAAGCGCGGAGAGTTAGAAAAGTATTTGGAGGCGGCATGCGACAAGCCGGATATTTGGCTGCCGCCGGACTTTATGCTTTAGAAAACAATATCAACAGATTGGAAGAAGACCATCAACATGCGCAACAGATTGGAGCAGCATTACGTACAAAAGACTTCATTGGAGAAATACTTCCCATTGAAACCAATATGATTATTTTTGAAGTAAAGGGGAAATTTACAGCGACATCCTTAGCAGAACTTTTGAAACAACACCATATTTTGTGTATTCCCATTTCGTCGACACAAATCAGAATAGTAACACATTTGGATGTAAACGATCTGATGGTAGGAAGACTCATCGATTTAATTTCAACTATTCATTAGGATTATTAAACAATATTTGATCTACTATCAATTTTTAAAAAATGGCCATACTGGAAAAAGAGTTTATATTATTTGGAAAAAAAATTCCTGCAGCAGCCGTACTTTTATTTTCGATCTCCTGTATTGCGGTAATGATAAAATTATTTAAAGGGACTTTTAATAATTACTTAATTTTCAAGGGGGTATTTTGGCATACCGTTCAAAAGACAAATTTATTTACTGAATACCCATTACAATACTTTGATACTAATCACTATGGGCCTTTCTTTAGTGTTATTATTGCACCATTTGCAATACTTCCAGACTATATAGCCTGCTTTCTATGGGGTATTGCTAATGCTTTTATTATTTACTATGCAATTAAAAAATTAAAATTATCTACAACAAATCAAAATATAATCATACTAATTGGATCATTTGATATGATTACGTCCATGCAAAACAATCAATTTAATCCAATGCTTACTTCATGGATTTTATTTTCATATATATTAGTTTCTAATAAAAAAGATTTCTGGGCTACCCTGTTTATAGTAGCTGGAATGTTTGTAAAAATATACGGTATTGTTGGGCTGGTATTTTTTCTTTTTTCTGATAGAAAGATGGTTTTTGTTGGTTCATTTATTTTTTGGTCAATTGTTTGTCTTACCATACCAATGTTGATATCTTCACCATCCTTTATTCTGCAAAGTTATCACGACTGGTATTTATCTCTTACCGAAAAAAATTTACAGAATCACGATTCTATGTTACAAGGCATGACTGCTTTTAGAGTACTCCAAAAAACATTGCACCCTACTCCTTTCAGTGAAACTTATTTTTTAATTACTGCAGGTATACTATCAATTTTGCCTGCAATTAGATTTAGTCAATTTAAAGCAAAACAATTTCAATTGTCTTATCTCGCTTTAGTAATGATTGCTTTAGTTATTTTCAGTTCCTCCGCAGAAAGTGCCACATATGTAATAGCTATGACAGGAGTTGGTATATGGTATACTGCACAGGAGGAAAAAAAGAAATGGACAATTGCATTATTAATTTTTGCAATT
Organism: Chitinophaga pinensis; assembly: GCA_943330875.1. Classification (GTDB taxonomy): domain Bacteria; phylum Bacteroidota; class Bacteroidia; order Chitinophagales; family Chitinophagaceae; genus Ferruginibacter; species Ferruginibacter pinensis_G. The sequence goes on along the minus strand of CALQJK010000053.1, from coordinate 3,837 downwards.
ATTCTTACTGGACTATCCACGACTGATTTATTCCCAAAAGATTTGAAAATTAATTATGTTAGGCCATATGGTCTTAAAGCACTACCCTGTTTTATAATTTGGATAGTAATTACTTTTCAATTATTGTTTAAAAAGTTCATCAATAATTTAAATAACTAATGAGTAAAAAAATATCCATAGTCATCCCTGTATATAACGAAGCCGGCAATCTTGCAATAATTTTACATGCCATAAAAAAAGTTTTCGAATCATTACCTTATGATTTCAGGATTATATTCGTAAACGATGGAAGTCAAGATGAGACACTAACTATTATCAAAAAATTATCAGATGAAAATAAAGAAGTAGACTATATTTCTTTCTCCAGAAATTTTGGTCATCAAAATGCACTTAAAGCAGGTTTGGATAACAGCAATGCAGATGCCGTAATAAGTATGGATGGGGATATGCAACACCCTCCAACAATGATACCTGAATTAATTACACTTTGGGAAAATGGTAACGATATCGTATATACGATAAGAAAGGATCATAAAGAATTACCCATGCTGAAGAGAACAACAAGTAATCTGTTTTACAAAATAATGAACCAGTTGTCTTCTATAAAACTGGAAAGAGGAACTGCAGACTTCAGATTGTTGGACAAGAAAGTAGTAAACGTACTCAGAGATATTAAAGAGTATGATTTATTCTGGAGAGGGATGGTAAAATGGCTGGGCTTCAAACAAATATCCATTGAATATACCCCTGCTGAAAGAGCTTCAGGGAAATCAAAATATACGTTACATAAAATGTTGGAACTAGCTTTACGAGGAATCACTTCATTTAGCACCAAGCCTTTATCTATAGCTATCTACATCGGATTTTTATCGTCATTAATTTCTATACTCTATATTCCATATGCGCTAATAAGTTATTTTTATGGACATGTAATTTCAGGATGGGCTTCTATAATAGTAACGATTGCTTTTTTTGGCGGCCTGCAGTTGATGATACTTGGTATCATTGGGATATATTTAGGCAAACTTTTCATGCAAAGCAAAAACAGGCCTCACTACATTATTAACGAAAGCAAATTAACATGAGTAAATTCATATTGTTGAGTTTTGATGTAGAAGAGTTTGATATGCCCTTGGAATACAAACAAGATATCAGCATTGATGAACAAATGGACGTTGGCATTAGAGGTTTGGAAGCATTAATGCCCATTTTATCCAACACTTCGATTCCAACTACTCTTTTTACCACAGCAAATTTTGCCATTAGATTTCCAACTATAATAAAAGAGCTAGCACAACATCATGAAATCGCCTCTCATACTTTTTTTCATTCTTCATTTGAAAACAAAGATTTACTTGAATCTAAAATCACTTTAGAAAGCATAACAAATAAAACTATCGTAGGGCTTCGAATGCCAAGAATGAGAAAAGTAGATCTTGATGAAGTGAAAAAAGCTGGATACCTTTATGATTCTTCGATTAATCCAACATTTATTCCAGGTAGGTACAACAACTTTCATTTATCAAGAACCGTTTATCATGAAAACAATCTTGTTCGTTTACCCGCGAGCGTTTCACCAATAGTAAGATTACCATTATTTTGGCTGGGCTTTAAAAATTATCCCTACGCGCTTTTTAAATCTTTGTGCTTGCAAACCTTAAAAAAAGACGGCTATATCTGTTTATATTTCCACCCTTGGGAATTTACAGATCTTAAAAATTATCAATTACCTGGTTACACAAAAAGAATAGATGGCAAATTATTAATGAAAAGACTGGAACGTTTGATAGACGACCTTTCTACTCAAGGGGAATTTTCAACCATCAGAGATTTTCTTTCAATAAAAAACTATATTCATGCAATAAATCAATAATAAAGCGTGAATTAAAACAATAATTTGATCAATAAAATTTCAACCATGCTACCTAAAATAAATCCTTCGAAAACTAAAGCCTGGCAATCTTTAACTGAGCACTTTTCTCATGCTCAAAAAAATAACATCAAGCAATTGTTCGTTGAGGATAACAATCGATTTGAAAAATATTCAATATCATTTGAGGATATCCTCTTCGACTATTCAAAAAATAATATCAGCAACGAAACAAAAAAACTTCTCCTTGAACTGGCAAAAGAATGTCAGCTGAAAGACGCTATAGAAGCACTCTTCAATGGAGAGAAAATCAATAGAACAGAAAACAGATCCGTATTACATACTGCCCTGAGAAATTTCTCCGGGAATGCGGTGTTTAATGATGGCATTGATGTGATGCCTGAAATAAAATTGGTATGGGATCAGATGAAATCTTTTTGTCAAAATATTCATGATGGCAGTTGGCAGGGATTCTCAGGAAAAAAAATAAAGTATATCGTTAATATTGGCATTGGCGGAAGTGACCTTGGACCGGTGATGGTTACAGAAGCATTGAAGCCCTATTGGAAAAGCGATATTGAAACGTTCTTTGTCAGCAATGTTGATGCCTCTCATATTGCAGAAACATTAAAAAAAATAACTGCAGCGGAAACCTTGTTTATTATAGCAAGTAAAACTTTTTCTACTCAGGAAACCATGACGAATGCACATACTGCGAGAGAATGGTTTTTATCCAATGGCGGAAAAAAGAAAGACATTGCTAAACATTTTATAGCATTAAGTACAAATAAAATTGAAGTTGAAAATTTTGGAATAGATCCGAAAAATATATTTGTATTCTGGGATTGGGTTGGCGGTCGCTATAGTTTATGGAGCGCCGTTGGATTATCCATTGCATTAACCATTGGATACGACAATTTCGAATTATTATTGAAAGGCGCACATGCCACTGATAAACATTTCAGAAGCACTTCTTTTGAAAATAATATTCCGGTCATGATGGCATTAGTTGGAATCTGGAACAGAAACTTTTATAATTTCCCAACAGAAGCCATCCTCCCCTACGATCAATATCTACATCGTTTTGCAGCGTATTTTCAACAAGGAAATATGGAAAGTAATGGTAAGTATACCGACCGCAACGACGAGAAAGTATCTTATCAAACCGGCCCTGTAATTTGGGGAGAACCCGGCACCAATGGGCAACATGCTTTTTATCAATTGATTCACCAGGGAACACAAATAATCCCATGCGACTTTATTGCCGCTGCACAACCGCATCATCCTATTGGAGACCATCACGAAAAATTATTAAGCAATTTTTTTGCACAAACAGAAGGTTTGATGAATGGTATTGATCATGAAAATCCGCATCGTGTATTTGAAGGCAATCGTCCAACTAATTCTTTTTTACTTAAAAAAATAACACCTTATACATTAGGACAACTCGTAGCACTTTACGAACACAAAATATTTGCACAAGGCATCATTTGGAATATCTTCAGCTTTGATCAATGGGGCGTTGAATTAGGAAAAGTATTGGCCAATATAATATTACCCGAACTAAGTAGTAATAACACTATTGATACCCATGACAGTTCTACAAATGGATTAATTAATGCCTATAAAAAAATGAAGTAATTACTTCAATGCTATTATTACTATGAAAACAAAAATCCTTAACCATATAAAAGCAATTGCTTTTGATGCTGATGATACCATGTGGATCAACGAGCCGTACTTTCAACAGATAGAAAGTAAGTTCTGCAAATTGCTGGAAGATTTTGCTACACATCACGCTATCTCACAGGAATTATTGAAAACAGAAATACAGAATTTGTCTATTTATGGATATGGTGTTAAAGGATACATGCTAAGCATGATTGAAGCCGCTATGAATATTTCTAACAAAAAAATAAGTATGGATGTTATAGAGAGGGCGATTGAATATGGAAAAGATATGCTCT
>CALQJK010000052.1:0-10066 GCA_943330875.1 Chitinophaga pinensis | reverse complement strand
TATTCCAATAGAATTATGGTGTAGGCAAATCGGTTGTTGCTACTGCAATAATTTCTCCATTAACAATAACCGGAACAGATCTTGTTTTCATCCAGATATTTCCACCACCGGCATCAAAATAAGGATCAGTCCAAATTCCAACACCACCATCAATAGGCTGACGAAGCCATAATTGACTATTAATATGATAAGCTGTATCCGCTGCAAGATCTGTTGCCAACAAACTATCTCCTGATCTATACCAATAAGGGCTAGTTGTTGCAAGTCTTACACTATCTAATAAGGTAACTGTAGAACCATAGAAAGTAGTTGAATTGGTCTGCATATAATTTTTTACTCTATCAGAAATATCAGCAGTAGTAGGGGGATTCAAAACAAGATTCGCTACAAAAGCATTAAGAGCGGATTCCACTTTTTGTTCTGCAGTAAGCGCAGGTGTCGAATCGTTTTTGCAGGATGAAATGATTGCTATTAATGCAACAAAAGTCAGTATTCCGAAAATAAGATTGTTTTTTTTCATTTTTATTGATTTGTTTTCTACCCAAACGGCTTTTACTTTTTGCATAATTTAAAAGTAGAATCTGTTAATAAATGTTGTTTGGCAATTGTACAATATAAATGTCAATAATGTCTATTTTATTATAATTCATTTTATCTGTGATTTCATAATTTCCCAAAAAAGAAGGAGCCATATTTATTAATGTATAGCCAAAAGATAAGGTTTGGATTTGCACAACAGAACTATATAAACAATTGGAACACCTATTCAAACCGAATGTAGCAGTTCAATCAATTACGAGAAAAAAATGCAGCAAAGACATGCATTTGATTGATATGTTGACTTTCCTATACCTGCTATGTTTTCGTCCAAAAAATCGACTTATTATAATTATAACTGCGAAATCCGGGTATTAAAATTCTTTTAGCAATCTTCCGCATTTATTTAGTGGCTTATTAAATCCATTTTCTCTTAATGCATACCAAAACGTAACAGCATTTATTCCTAAAATAGGGATGCCGATTTTCTTTTCAAGTTTCTCTGTTACATTGATCATGCTCATGTTCGTACCCAATTGAACAATAGCATCAAGTTTATTTTCAGGAGTAGCGATATAGTTAAGAATAGCATCTTCTTTAGACCTGTCAGGAATATGTGCAATGTCGTATGCGTTGGCACATGCAAATCCAAAACTGGTGATTACTTGATATCCGAGATCTTCAAACATTTTTACAGCGTTCTCATTACCCTTTGCATCAAATGGACTAATAATTCCGATTCTCTTTGCTTTGTATTTTTTCAAAGCTGCATCTGCAGCATCATGCCAGGTTGCCCATGAATAAGGATAATTTGATTCAATATCTTTCATCAAATTCCTAATTTCATTTATGCCATATAAAATATGTTCGAGGCTCATTCCCATAATTAAATACTCTGGCTGGGCAAGTTTAGCCTGCTCAATAGCCGTATGTAAGCCCGCAATAAATTGCAGCTTATACGCTTCAAGATCCGCTGCTGTTTTAAGTTGTGCTTTTGGCGTTTGAATATTTACCGTGTGTATGCCCACACCTGCCAAGCCACCAGATTTCTGATTGTTGAATATAATACTCCATAGTTCATGTTCCATACTGGTATTCGTAGCGGGAATGAGTAGTCCAAACTTCCTTTTGAAACTTCGCGTGTCGGGATTTCCTGGTGTTGTGTTCATTGAAAATCCTGATAGTGTTTTCCCATCTTTTACAATTCCAGATGCTGCAATTGATGGCATGGGCGCTTCATTAACTTCTGGAAGTAAAATGGTTTTTCCAGATATACAACCAATGATTTTTTGGGGATTATTATCGGTGTTTTTTTGATTGACATTATTCATTTGAAGAGGGAGCTGATTTTTTTTATCAATACGGCTTGAGCATCCGCTGATAATAATTACTAATATCGGTATAAAAACTTTCATTTTTTATACAATCTAATAAAAAATACAATTGGCAGCACTTTTATTTCAAAGAAAACCATTAACAGAGGAATCCTATTCCTTTATAATAATCCTCTTAATTCTAAATATTTGATTGCAGATTTGACATCTTTGCCTGTTCTGTTTTTAACCAGCTTCGTTTGAGTGTAAATAGTAGCAACGGATAAATTCATTTTACTGGCAACTTCTTTTGCAGAAAATCCTTCACTCATTTTCTTTAATATTTCCACTTGTCTTTTTGTAAATGGGATGTGTTTGGTGGTAACGATGGATTCAGATTGGCTTTCTTCATGAAATACTAATTCGTCATTTGCCAACACATAGAGAATCGGCAATCCATCTTTCTTCGTGTGTGTAATATCTGTAATAAATCCATGAGATAAAATAGGGTAGCCAGCGTCATTAATAGCAAGAGGAGAATATTGGCATAATATTCTCTTTTTTTCATGATCCTTTGTTCTGATGTTGTGCTCAAAGTTTATGGACATATTTTTATGGTCTTTGTACTTTACACATAATTCATATGACTTTACAATCATTTCTGTTACTTCATTACTGTGGGCGTATTCTATTAATTCATTTGTCAACTGCATTGAGTTTTGAAGCAGTATTTCTTTAGCAGAAATCCCATATATCGATTCAATAGTATCCTCAACAAAAATCATTTTTACGGCCGTTAAGTAAAAAACAAAGTAAGCACTTACGCCCAAATGGAATTTTTTTGTCGGTTTGTTTTCTTTTATTAATTGGCTGATAAAATCAGGGGAAAGTTCCTTTTTATATTTCTGACTTTCGAGAATTAAATCAAGTTTACTCTTTGACGAGATGCTCATATTTCTTTACTATCTTTTATAATAGACTAAATCACAATGATTAGTTGTAAGTCTATCTCGGTATTAATTAAAAAAAAGTGGAATTTTTAGGGGTATTGGATTTTAGGGTCCCAAAGTTAACGGTTAAAAAAACAACTATATATCCCGAATATTAGGTAAGTAATTATACTTAATCTTTATATTTTACAATTTATATTTTCTTTATTTATATTTTTTTACGAATGTTGCATCTTATTTAGAAAGTTGTTCGTTGGTTTGCAAAATGACAGGGATAAAATTAATCCGTAACTAAAAATTCAAATGAAAAAAAACACTGGAATTATTATAGTCTTTATTTTGGTAATTATAATTATGGTATTAATCAAATCCTTCATGTCACAAGTCTGATGGTATAAATAGACTCTCCATCCTTATAAAACGCATAAGTAATCTTCAATTATTTAATTATTCAAATCATCTCAGGAGTAAAAAGCTTCCAGTCTTGATGATTTTATCTCCATTCTCACAAGTTGCCTCAATTCTATATACATATGCTGATGCTTCTTGATCTTTTCCTTGAAATTTTCCATCCCAGCCTAAAGTTTGGTCATTGGAATTTCTTTTTTCATATACAAGCTGTCCGAATTTATTATAAATAGCAAACCTTATTACGGTCTGATCCCCTCTTGCGATTGGCCGGTATAAATCATTTAAGTTGTCACCGTTTGGTGTAAATGCACCAGGTAAAAAAATGTTTGCCTCATTGCATAGTAAATGTATAGTCACCTGGTCTTTAGCTATACAACCACTATCGGATATTGCTGTCAAATAATAAGTAGAAGTTTTTTCTAAAATACCCATAGGAAATAAACAAGTGTCACAATCTAATCCAGTGGCAGGTGCCCACAACCATTTAATGACATTGCTACTAAAAGTTGGACAAAGTGTAAAAGTGGAATGATAAGCAATCGTCTGGTTATTTCCAGCATTGACCTGTGGGCTTGTTTTTATTTTTATGTTAACAGAATCTTCACTGCTAAAACAACCTGAAGAATCACTTAATAATACTATGTAAGAAATGCTTTTATTAACTGTTGCTATTGGGTTGTAAATTTTTGAATTATTGAGATGGGTAATTGGTGTCCATTGAATTATTTTATTCGTAGGAGTTACTTCCAATTGTAATTTATTATTTGCACAAAGTGCCGTATCCTTATTGATTAACTCCGCATCAAATTGCATGATTACTTGCAAGTGAATACTATCGTTAACCATACAATTAAATGAATTTATTGATGTTGCAAATAAATTTGAAGTTTTTGCCGGAGTAAAGTTTATGGTATCACAGCGTAAACAAAAAATAGTATTAGGAACGGGTTTCCAATAGATACTGTCACTGGTGTATCCAATAATTTGTATGGTTTGTCTTTGACATAAAGTGTCTTTTCTTGGAATGATCCATAAAAATGGCATAGGGTGCACATTTACTTTCTTAACAAGTGAATCCTGGCAACCGTTTTTATCTATTGCCTTTAATTTAATAATATAGTTTTTGGGTATTGAATAGAGGAATGCATTTGGCTGGTAAATATTTTGTTGGTTATTTATGACACCAAAATCCCATTGCCATATTTTTATAGTGTCCGTATTTTGGAATGGATGTGAGCCATTGATAATATACATGGAGTCTTGCAGACAAATATTTTCAGGCATAGAAAATGTGATTTCTGGCCCTCTGACTTTTATTAAATGGTTTAACAGAAGGGTGTCCTGGCAGTAAGCAACACCTCTTTTTATAATTACTTTATTGGGGAATATTCCTGTACTGTCTGCGAGAACTGATATTGACGAATCTCGTTTATTTGGAATTAAATTTCCAAGCACATACCAATAGTGGTTTGAATTGGTATTTTTATAATTATTCAAAATGCGGAATGTGCTGAAAGTGTTTATACAAATGGATTGGTCTGTATTATACAAATAGGGTACAGCCGTTTCAATGGTATTTGAAAAAGAATCGATACAATGAGTTGACGTGTCATCGATGATTAATGTTGCATTAAAAAGACCTGGTACAGGGTAAGTATGCTGCACTCTTGTAATTTGATTGGAAAGCTCTCCATCACCAAACGACCATAAAAAATGAGAGATGTTTCCCAGGCTCAAATTGCTTAGCGTAAAAGTTTTTTTATCTGCACAAGTATTGAAATATTTATACTTAGCAATAACACCAATTACTTGTACATAGAAGGAGTCAGGCAATCCTTTACAGCCATTAAAAACTGGTGATACCGTAATTAACTTTTTTCCCAAAGAGTTGAATTTATGCCCGACAATAGTGTCTTTTGTAGTAATTATTGTGCCTGCAAAAGACCATTTGTATTCATTAGCAAGTGTCGCTTTAGCAATAAAAAATGGCTTTTCTGATCCACAGAAAATCGTATCAGAAGTATAGCTTTTTATTCCATTCGGAGGGATTCCGAATTTGAGGGAATCAAAAATGAAAGTACTCGTACATCCCATGCCGGTAGTTATCATTAATTGTGGAACAAACACTCCTGTATTTATATATTGGTGACTTATTTGATTGGAAGCAATATCAGCAAGGCTTCCATCTCCAAAGTCCCACTCATAATTTAAAGTGGCATTGTTGCTATGGCTTTTTACAAAAGTGTTAAAATTTATAATGGCTGGGATGCAACCATTTTTTGAAGAAACATTGCCGGATATTTCTGGTTTAATTACATGTATCCATTGATGGCTGTATGTTGTACATCCATTTGCTCCGGTAACTTGTAGCATAACATCAAATATTCCATACTTTGAAAAGTAATGATCTGTTGATGGGAATGTTGTTGTTATATTATTTGTAGAATCGCCAAAGTCCCACTCATAATTTAGAACACCACTCATTTGGTTAGCCGAAAAATGAACCAAGCCAGGAGCGCAAAGGGTATCTTTGTCTGTCAAAAATGATGCTGTTATTGAAGGCGTAACAATAATGTTTTTAATAATTTTCGTTGTGGAGTTTTCATACACCACAATTAAACTTACTCTAAAATTACCGGCTGAATAATATGTTGTTGTTGGATTAGCACTGTTGCTTTTATTCCCATTTCCAAAATCCCATAGATACCCAACAGGATGGACACTTGATGAAGCTGTAAATTGATAAGTTGTAGGCAAACAAGTTTGAGTACTTATGTTTTGAAAGGAGAAATCTGCAACCTGAGCTGTAGTATAGATGGACAAAAAATAACACCCCAACAAAATTAATATCTTCAACAATGTCATAACCCCATTTTTACTTTACTAAAGTGAAAGTAGGTTTGATCGTGTTCGATAACAATAATGACCAATGCATTCAATCATGACAAAAATCAAGATGATTCTAATGTTTGGTTTTTCTTTAGATTTACGGCTTAGCTTTTCGTTTTTGCTGATTAATGTACTAAATAGGTTTTCGTAAATCCGCAAATAGATTCTATAAATCTTTAATTCTTTTTATTATTTCCGAACGAAAAAATTATCTTTAGCCGTCAATTGATGTTTTGAGTAAACTTATTTTGATATAATATTCGCTATAGAAAGCTCGTATCAACGAGAATTTCAATCATAAGTTTACAGCTGACTATAAAAAATAAATATTTAGACATGAACAATAAAGAATTATTCCAGTCCCAGGGCTATTTGATTTTAGAAAACTTTAATTCTCCTGAATCCTGCGATGCTGTAATGCAAAGAGGAGAGGAGTTGGCGAATGGCTTCAATTTTGAAGGACACCCTTCTGTTTTTCAAACAACAGAGCAGGCTAAAACAACAGATGATTACTTCATGAATTCCGGTGACAACATTTCTTTCTTTTTTGAAAAAGATGCCTTTGATGATGCAGGTAAATTGAAAACAGATTTATTTCATTCTCTGAATAAAGTTGGACATGCGCTTCATGATCTTGATCCTGTATTTAATGCCTTCTCCAGATCTTCGCAATTAAAAACACTTGCACATGAACTAGGTATGAATGATCATGTAATTATACAAAGTATGTTGATTTTGAAACATGCTAAAATCGGTGGCGTTGTAGATGTACATCAAGACGCTTCGTTTTTATATACAGAGCCCAAAAGCTGTGTAGGTCTATGGTTTGCGTTGGAAGATGCCACAATAGAGAATGGTTGTCTTTGGGCAAAGCCAGGTGGTCATCAAACACCTTTGCGCTCTTGGTTTAAGAAAAAAGATGGTGGTGGAACTGAAATGCAACATTTGAGCGATGAACCATATACGATGGATGGCATGATTCCTTTAGAAGTAAAAAAGGGAACATGCATTGTATTAGATGGATTACTGCCTCATTATAGTTTGCCAAATACAAGCGGAAAGTCAAGACAGGCCTATGCACTACATACTATAGATAAAAATGCAAATTACCCTAAAGAAAATTGGTTGCAAAGAGATATGTCACTCTTGAAAGGGTTTAATTAAATTTTATAAATTATACTAACGCATGCAACTAAAATACGGTTGTCCATATTGGGGCAGCGATCATTATACACCAAAAGAGTTTATATCCAAAGTCGTCAATGCAGGTTATGATGGCGTTGAATTATTTCTTCAGCCTCCAGATAAACTTACACATGATTTTTTGCATGAAATAGAATCAATTAAAATACAGCACCCGGATTTTTTCTTTATTGCTTTGCAGCTGACTTTTCCAGTTAAAGAGTCCGTTGATGCTTATATTTCAAAAATGGAAAAGAGTTTAATTGCTCTTGCTGAATTAAATCCTTTGTTTATCAATTCACATACTGGTAAAGATTATTATTCATTTGATGAGAATTGCAAAGTCATTGAAGCCGCAATGAATATCGGCGTAAAAACTGGCGTTAGGATTTTGCATGAAACCCATCGCGGTCGTTTTTCCTTTCATGCCGCTACGTTGTTGCCCTATTTGAAAATGTTTCCTGAAATGGAATTAGTTGGTGATTTTTCTCACTTTTGTACGGTATCAGAAAGTATGTTGGAAGACCAGCAGGAGATTCTTCAGCAAATTATTCCGCATGTTTCTCATATACATGCAAGAGTTGGATTTGAACAAGGCCCTCAAGTTAACAATCCTGCTGCACCAGAGTGGCAATCACATCTTCATCAATTCATGGGTTGGTGGCAACAAATAATTGAGTATAAAAAATCACAACAAAAAGATACAGTTACTATTAGCCCTGAATTTGGACCTGCGCCTTATTTGCCAGTAGAGCCATATACTCAAAAGCCATTAAGTAATCAATGGGAAAATAATTATTTTATGTTGAATAAATTAAAAGAAACCTTCAGTTAGGGTTCATTTTTATTTTAACTAGATTATAATCAAGGTATAAAGCAAAGAAGATAAAGAATAATTTCGCAAATAAAAAATAACAATTGGCATCGAAAGTATATTTATTAACGCCTCCATTTACCCAATTAAATACGCCGTATCCTGCAACTGCCTATCTTAAAGGATTTCTGAACACTAAAAATATTACTTCTTTTCAAAGCGATTTAGGAATTGAAGTTACGCTTGAAATATTTTCTAAAAAGGGTTTGGAAAAAATCTTCTCTTTATGTCCTGGTATCAATGATGAAAAATGGAGTTTGATTTCTGAAAATTCAAAACGCATTATTGCGTTACAGCAGGATTATATTTATACCATTGATGCGGCTATTTCTTTTTTACAGGGGCACAATAATACAATGGCTTATCATATTGCCAAAAGAAATTTTCTTCCTGAAGCCAACCGATTTCTTCAATTAGATGATTTGCAATGGGCTTTCGGTACAATGGGCATTCATGACAAAGCTAAACATATTGCAACGATGTATCTGGAAGACATCAGTGATCTAATCAAAGAATGTGTCGATGAGCATTTTGGATTTAGCAGGTATGCGGAGAAGTTAGGAAGAAGTGCTAATAGTTTTGATGAATTGGATAATGAATTGCAGAAGCCACTTTCTTTCATTGATGAAATATTAATTAGCATATTACAGCAAAGAATGCTTGAAGTACAGCCTGATTTGGTTGCGATTTCTGTCCCTTTTCCTGGGAATTTATATGCTGCTTTTCGTTGTGGACAATATCTGAAAAAGAATTTCCCTTCAGTGAAAGTCGCAATGGGTGGCGGTTTCCCAAATACCGAGCTCAGAAGTTTGAAAGATACAAGGGTGTTTCATTATTTCGATTTCATTACTTTGGATGATGGGGAAGCACCTTTAGAAAATTTGATTTCTTTTATTGAAGGGCATAAAAGCAAAGATGAATTAAAGCGAACTTTTCTTTTACAGGAAAATAAGTTGAGTTATATCAACGCCTCATCTTGTAAAGATTACAAACAATTAGAAGTAGGTACTCCAGATTACAGCGATTTGTTTTTAGAAAAATACATCCAGGCAATTGAGATTATTAATCCAATGCATAGTTTGTGGAGCAATGGAAGATGGAACAAACTAACGATGGCGCATGGTTGTTATTGGGGAAAATGTACTTTCTGTGATGTTAGTTTGGATTACATAAAATTATTTGAACCGCTTACTGCAACTGTGTTGTGTGATCGAATGGAGACGATGGTTGCACAAACAGGCGAGACTGGATTCCATTTTGTTGATGAAGCTGCGCCGCCTTCATTAATGCGAGCTTTGGCGTTGGAGATTATAAAAAGAAAGCTTGTAGTAAGTTGGTGGACGAACATCAGATTTGAAAAAGCTTTTACAAAAGATTTGTGTTTGCTGCTTAGAGAAAGCGGCTGCATCGGTGTTTCGGGAGGATTGGAAGTTGCGAGTGACCGATTATTAGCGCTAATTAATAAAGGCATTACTGTTGCGCAGGTAGCCAAAGTGAATAGAAATTTTACCGAAGCCGGCATTATGGTGCATGCTTATTTGATGTATGGCTTTCCTACGCAAACGGCACAGGAAACTATTGATAGTTTGGAAATGGTTCGCCAGATGTTTCAGGCAGGAATTTTGAAGTCTGCATTCTGGCACCAATTTGCCATGACAGCGCATAGTCCTGTTGGTTTGGATCCTGAAAAGTTCGGTGTAAAAAAAGCACAAGAAACGGTAATAACTTTTGCTGATAATGATGTTGAGCACATTGATGCAACAGGAACCGATCATCATAGTTTTAGTTTGGGATTGAAAAAGTCTTTATTTAATTATATGCAAGACATTGGTTTTGATGAACCCTTGCACAAATGGTTTGATATTAAAATTCCTAAGACCAGTATTCCTTCAGATTTCATATTGAATACT
>CALQJK010000051.1:0-10130 GCA_943330875.1 Chitinophaga pinensis | reverse complement strand
TACATTATCCTCGATTATCACTGGACCCTTGGATATTAAAGGTCTTAAATTGGGAGGTATTGATAGACTTTCGATATTAGTGGCCCCATGAGAATGATCAGAAATAAATATCCTGCTTGCAAGAAGAACATTATTTCCTATATAAACTTTGTTTACACAACCAATGTGAACATCTGTATTAAACGTCACATTGTTACCAATATTTATTTCTGGTTTAAAATATTGAATCCCATACTTGTCTATAGCTTCTATTCTCAGCCTTTCCAAGCATATAAAATTATTTCCGATTGAAATATAATTATGATTCACAAAAGTGTAATCTTTACCAATTGAAATATGTTTACCTATTTTTTTAAAAATAGGCTTTTCAAATAACATGAATAATAACATTCCCCATTTGAACAATAAGATCCTTTTGTATTTAAGTATTTTTTTATTTAAAAGCATTTATTACTCGATTGATATTTTTTAGTACATATTTATTATACAATACTCCAAACTTATAATTTAATTTTAAAGTTGGATAAACAAACAAATAATACCAGATATTATTTCCAAAAACTAATTTCAATTGAAGCATAGGATTCTCATTAATAAAGGTGTTGTTTTTATTCACGTCTTTATTATGCAAAATAAATTGAGGAAAAAAACTGAGCAATAGATTAAATTGAAGCTTCCGCTTAATATTAAAGTTCATTCCTCTTTCGATAATATAATACTGAATTATTTTATTGAAATTTTCAGAAAATGTTTCAAATAATTTATACCCTCCAGTATTATTTGTTTTTGCGGCAATTGCTTTTTCATTTATCACTGCAAATTTACTTCCAAGTATTAATGCTTCAAATATCCAGCAAGTATGAATTAAATTTAATCCAAGAAAAGGCTCGCAATTAAAGCTTTGAGGTAAGATACTTTTATTTACAATATTTGCAGTTGCGAAAGTCATATTATAATGTACTTTATTGAGGAATTTTTCTTTTGACAAATCAAATTCTATATCAGGTTTTGGCAAAATAGGTTTGTTTTTGGGAGCTTCCAGCAGATAATCATCACCCGAAAAAGCATAACCGCCTAAATAAACCACATCTGGTTGATTGTTTTTTAAGAGTCCCATTACCACTTTCAACTTATGGTCGAGCAGAATATCATCATCACCAAATATCCATACATATATACCAGCCGCATGCTTGAAACACCAATAAAAGTTGCCATCAGCACCAACATTTTGCTCTTGCCTATAGTAGCTAACAAATGGAAATTGCTTCTGAATATCGGCAACTATATCTTTTGTATGATCTGTAGAATGATTATCTACAACAAGTAGTTCAACCTCATCTAAAAAGGGCGCCATTTGTTTACAAAATTGGCTCAAGCAAAGCTTTAGATAATTAGCTCTGTTGAACGTAGGAATACAAATAGATAACAATTTACTCATGTTGTAAAAGACGGGCTTTATCAATCATAAAAAAGAATTCATTTTAAGCTTAATTATTAGAAATAAATTCCTTTATCTTCTCTATAATATAATCATAATGACTTTCTTCCAAACCAGGCCAAACGCCCAGCCAGAAAGCGTCATGCATAACTTTGTTGGTATTATCTAAATTTCCAACAACACGATAATTTAAATTTTTGTAAGCTGGCTGGTTCAATAAATTGCCGCCAAACAAGAGTCTTGTCCCAATTTTCTGCTCCTCTAAAAACGCAACCAATTTATTTCTGTTGATTTTTGTTCCGTCTTTAATGGTGAGTAAAAAACCGAACCAACTAGGATTACTATTTGCAGTAGCTTCCGGCAAAATAAAATACTCTTCCAACTGCTTCACTTTACTATATAGCATTTCATGATTCCTTCTTCTTTTTTCAATAAAACCATTCGCTTTTTTCAATTGACTCAATCCAATTGCCGCCTGAATATCAGTAGCTTTTAAATTAAATCCAATATGCGAGTATGTATATTTATGATCATAGCCCTCAGGTAAATCTCCCAGTTTCTGGCAAAATCTCAACCCGCAGGTATTATCTTTTCCAGGCTCACACCAGCAATCTCTGCCCCAATCTCTAAAGCTCTCTGCAATTTTTTTCAATTTTGGATTGTTAATTAAAACGGCACCGCCCTCACCCATAGTAATATGATGTGCAGGATAAAAGGAAAGCGTAGCTAAATCTCCGAATGTTCCAGTTTTTTTCCCGTTGTATTCAGCACCAAGAGAATCACAATCATCTTCGATTACCCACAAATTATACTTCTTGGCAACATCCATCACCACTTGCAAATTGAATGGATTACCCAAAGTATGTGCAACCATTATGGCTTTTGTTTTAGGCGTAATAGCGGACTCTATAAGTTCATGTTTGATATTATAACTTGGAATATCAATATCTAAAAAAACGGGAACACAACCATATTGAATCAATGGATTAATCGTTGTGGGAAAGCCTGCTGCCACAGTAATAATTTCATCCCCTGGTAAAATCTGTCTCTCTTCAAGCTTTGGAGACGTTAAGGTGTAAAACGCCACAAGATTAGCTGATGAGCCTGAATTGACCATCAAGGCAAATCTTGCACCCATAAAACGTGCTAATTCACGCTCAAACTCATTACTGAATCGTCCTGCAGTCAACCAGCCATCTAATACGGCTTCTACACCAAACAATAAATCTTCTTTATCGATGACCTTACCCGTAACCGGGATGTAATTTTCACCAGCTACAATTGATTTTGTAATGGCTGCATTTACTTTATCATTTAAAAACTTATTATCCCTGATTTCTTCATTTAATTGTATCATGATATCATTTTAAGTGCTTTCCATTTCAATTGGTTTCGCAAAAGGCTCCATTTCTGTCAAGGGCTTTCCGAATGCAATTTTAGGGAAAATATTTGTTAGTGGAGCTATCATTACTTGTAATAATACTGCTTTATTTTTATTTTCTTTATTCCACATCCAATTCACAGCATCACTGATTTGATTCGTTTTGGTAATTGTTTTTGAAGGAATACCATAAGCCAACCCAATCTTCTTAAAGTCTGGCGCAGTATATCCCCACAAAGTAGATTGATAACGCTCTTCGAAATAGCTTTGTTGAAATTGAGTAATCATACCAAGGCTTTCGTTGTTGACTACAATAATTTTGATGGGTAATTTATTTCTTACAATGGTTTGTAATTCCTGAAGATTAATTTGCATGGATCCATCACCTATAATAGCGACTACTGATTTTTTATCGAAACTAAAAGAGGCCCCGATAGCAGCAGGCAAAGCAAATCCCATGGCACCCATCCCACCTGAAGTTAGAAATAATTGATTTTTTTGAATCTCCAGTGATTGAGCAGCCCACATTTGATGCGCCCCCACATCAGCGATATATGCTTTTGATTCTTTTGATTGCTGAGAAAGCACATGCATAAAATGATTGGGATTAATTCCTGTGCAAGTCAACTCTTTATCATCAGGCCATTTTTTTCTTAATGAATTAATGGATTGATACCAAGCAGTTTTTTTATCTATTAATTTTCCGGCATATTTTTTATTAAAAGACTCCAAAAACGATTTCAACTCTGCGACTATAGAAACACATCCTTTCACCCTATTGTTAATTTCTCCTACTTCACAATCCACATGATAAATCGTTCTGTTCTCAAAAAAGCGTGTATCCGCACCCGTTTGTCTGATGTCTAATCGGCTGCCCAGCACGATGAGCAAATCACATTCTCCTAATGCAATATTTGCCCAACGGTTTCCATAACTTCCAATAAATCCGGCTCTTTGTTTGGAATGATAATCAATGGCATCTAATCCTAACAAAGAAGTTACCACTGGAACCTGAGTGATTTTTAAAAATGTTTGCAGTTCTTTACTAAGACTGGTCGTTTTTATTCCTCTGCCAAGAAGGATTAATGGTTGCTTTGAAGCTGAAATAGCGGCAAACAATTGAGATAAAATAGCGTTGTCAATCTTTACAGATTTGATACTCTTTTTTTTACTATTTGCTTTTACATTAATAAACTCTCTTTGAATATTCATGGGAATATCAATCAACACAGGACCTGGACGACCGGAAGTAGAAAGCTCGAAAGCTTCTTCCATTATGGCGGGCAAATCATTAGCGTCTGTAACCAGATAGCTTTTTTTGGTAATGACATTTGCCATCGTTACGATATCAGTCTCCTGAAAACCAAGTTGCCTAATCGCACGTTCGCCTTTCAATTCACTAATATTCACTTGACCGGTAATGAAAATTGCTGGCGAAGAATCAAAATAACAGCTTGCAATACCTGTAAGCAAATTAGTTGCACCTGGGCCACTTGTAGCCATTGCAATTCCAGGCAATCGAGAAACTCTTCCACAGGCATCTGCAGCAAAAGCAGCCGCCTGTTCGTGATGCATTGAAATGATTTTCACCTTAGTTTTCAGATAAAAAGAATCGAGCAAATGTGTGATCATTCCTCCCGTCAATTCAAACACAGTTGTAATGCCTTTAGATTCGAGATAAGTTGCTATGAAATCTGATGCTTTTATTTTCATGTGTAATATTTATTGTTTTTCTTTTGTCACATGTTATCCCCTTTATTATCTTCCCCGGGTTTTTTGAGGCAGCTCTTATGGGCATTTCATGTGTAATAGAATTTATTTTCCGTTGGTCTCCTTTTCATCATCCCTCCATTTAGGAATAGCATGCTAATAAAGACCATTCATTTTAATTGCTTTTGTAATAATTAATAGTTTCAGTCAAACCCGTTTCTAAAGAAGTCTGCTTAATACTACCAATTTGTGTGTGAAATTTCCTCATACTTCCTTTAATTATGGTCGATTGATTTGCTCTTGTGGGCAAGACATCAAATTTAAGATTAGTATTTGAGTTTTTAAAGCACCCTTTCAGTTTTAATAAAAGTTCTTTCAATTCGTAAATTTCGTCACCGGAGATATTGTAAATACCACTGGGACAGTCCTTTTTTTGAATCAGCAGTGTCATATAATGAGCTAAGTCTTTCACAAACAAGTAGGCATATTTTTGAGAACAAGGGCCAAGATCAATATGACTTTTCTCTTCAAGAATAGAAGTAATTACATGAGGGATTAACCATTGTGTAGATTCTTTGGGACCATAAAAAGAAAACAGCCGAAGCCAGTACCATTTTATTTCGTTTTGATCACAACATTCCTGGACTATTTTTGATGCTTCCACTTTTACACTGCCGTATAAATTATGGGGCTTAGGGCCTTGTGTTTCAATAGCTGCTTCATCCAAAAATCCATATTCCGCTTGAGAACCTAAACCAATAAATCTTGGAGAGTTACATTTTGAAACGATGGCTAATATTTTTTTTAAAAAAGAAAGATTTTCAAGTTGAAGATCTTCAAGATCTCTCGAGTCAGCTTGAGCGCCACTCCATGCACAATGAATAAAAATATCGGGATTTAATTTTATAATTTGATCTTCGAAATCATCATCAATATCAACCCAAATAATATTATCTGAAAATTCTTTACAACGCCAACAATCAGCATTTTTTCTTTTCAATCCGATGACAATAAAATTCTCTTGTATTAAATTCTCTGCAATATGGGATCCTAAAAATCCTGTAATGCCAGTGATAAGAATTTTTTGATTAGACAACATTAAAATTTATTTAAACGGAAATTACAAATTGCTGTAGGTATTGATTTGTTTTAAAGTGTAATCAAAAAATGCATCGCTACTTTTTTTATACCAGTCTATAGTCCATTCAATAGCTTCATGACTTTTTAATTTTGGAAACCAATTTAATTCAGCACCAGCTTTAGCTATCGCCAATTTCAAGAGCCCCGCTTCATGAGGTTGATTTCGATCTGACTTGTCATTCCATGTACCAGTTCCCCAATGTTTAATGGCGATATCTACTAAATCTGAAACAGGTAAATGATCACTGGGTAAGGGCCCTAAATTATACGCACCAGATACTTTTGGATAATTTAAATGTGCTAACATCGCTAATTTTAAATAACCGCTTAATGGTTCCAGCACATGCTGCCATGGACGAACAGCAGCAGGATTTCTCACTTCGATTGGCTGGTTATTTTGCAGTGCATTAATAAGATCAGGCACAATCCTATCCTTACTCCAATCTCCACCTCCTATCACATTGCCGGCCCTTGCACTCAAAATTGCTTTTTGATGCTTTGCGTAATCATTTATATTAAAGAAGGAATTTCTAAAAGAAGCGACTATAATTTCTGTTGCAGCTTTACTGGCACTATACGGATCATACCCACCAAGAACATCGTCTTCTTTATAATGGTAATCTATTTCTTTATTTTCATACACCTTATCTGTTGTAACAACAATAACCGTACATTTCTTATCTAATTGTTTTACAATTTCTAAAAGGTTTGCTGTACCAATTGCATTTACCTCAAAAGTTTCGGAAGGGATTTCATAAGACTTTCTTACTAACGGTTGAGCAGCCATATGGAAAATAATATCTGGCTGAAAAGCTAAAATATCCTTCGTCAATTGTACTTTATCTCTGATATCCGCGATGCTATTTTTGAAAGATATTCTTGGCTTTATAAAATTAAATAAACTTGGTGCTGAAAGAGGATTTAAGGCATACCCCATTATATCAGACTCTAATTGATGAAGCCAGCACAATAACCAAGAACCTTTAAACCCTGTATGACCTGTTACGAATACTTTTTTATGCTTGTAAAAATCAACAAGGCTATTATTTAACTCCACTTTTTCCATTTTGCGTTATTTGATTTCCAAAGTTCTTCTAATTCAATCTTATCTCTTAATGCATCCATACATTTCCAAAATCCTTTGTGCTGGTAAGCAATTAATTCCCGATCAGAAGTTAACTTTTCAAGAGGATCGTCTTCCCACATCATGTCGGTCATGTCGCCATCAAGATATTTGAACACCTCAGGTTTTAAAATAAAAAATCCACCATTAATCCATTTCCCTTCATCCTTCGATTTTTCTTTAAATGCAAGAACTTCTCCGGAATTAGATAAATCCATCCCTCCAAATCTCGCTTCTTGTTGAATGGCAGTTACCGTTGCAATTTTATTATTGGCTTTGTGAAACTCGAGTAATTTCGCTAAGTCGACATCGCAAACCCCATCTCCGTAAGTGAGCATAAAATCTTCTTCCCCAATGTAGGACTGAACAGCTTTTAAACGACCGGCTGTTTTGGTGTTTAATCCAGTATCAATAAGTGTTACTTTAAATTTTTCGCTATTGCTGTTATGAAATTGAATATCATTATTAGCCAGATCTACGGACAAATCAGAATTATGCAGGAAATAATTCATGAAATATTCCTTAATAACATATCCCTTATAACCCAAACAAATGATAAACTCATTAAAACCATAACTGCCATATATTTTCATGATATGCCAAAGTATTGGTTTCCCTCCTATTTCAACCATAGGTTTTGGTCGTGTGTCTGTTTCTTCAGAGATCCGAGTTCCTAACCCACCTGCAAAAATTACGACTTTCATTTGTGTATGTTTAGTTTTTTATGGTGTTTCTTTGGTATGGGGCCAAACAGAACCGTTTTCTGCTGCTTTGTATGGTCTCATTAATAAATTCAAAAAAATGACCTCTTATTATAAGTCCCCTTTTATTTAAATATATAGACCACTTCGCTTCTAAATAAAGTATCGGGATGAACACCATCCGCGAAATGATCTATCTCTGTGTAAGGAATTTTATATTCATCAAATAAAATTTTCTTTGAAGTATGGTTGCCGAAATTTACTTCAATAGATTTACTTGATTTTTTTAATACACCCATTTGACTTTTGACTTTTTTTGTCACTACAACATTATAATATGAATAACCACAAATTAGGAAAGAATTCATCACCAAAATAGCGCATATCATATATTTCATGAATTTCTTTTCTTGGAAATGTTTGTGATAAAGCAATAAAATAATAATAGGTATCAAATAATATTGAGGACTATAGCGGGCAATATAACCGTAGGGATTGATTACAACACTTCCAAAAACAACTATAATAAAAAAATAGTATTGAAAATCCTTCTTGAAAATTT
The DNA here is from genome assembly GCA_943330875.1 of Chitinophaga pinensis. Lineage (GTDB taxonomy): Bacteria > Bacteroidota > Bacteroidia > Chitinophagales > Chitinophagaceae > Ferruginibacter > Ferruginibacter pinensis_G. The sequence goes on along the minus strand of CALQJK010000051.1, from coordinate 2,075 downwards.
CATGCTTCTTATTAATCAACATATAAATTAGTAACGCAAGGGAGATTAGCATCACTCCGGAAAACCAGACTCCAAAACCACCAATCATTACCCCTGCAAAAGCGAAACGTTCCAATTCATATCGGCTAATTGTAAAAGGTATTTTATATTTCAAATGCTGCGTGTATGCCTGGTTGAAATTTGTGGCAGCAAAGTTGGATTTAATAAAATTCAAAACACTGTTGCCCGTTTTGTAATCCAATGCTACTACATTAGCAGTTAGTGGAACAGAATTTTTTGTATAAAAAGGATAAAAAGGATGCCCAAAATAAAGGGTGTTTTTGACATACGTTTGATACCCAATTACCAATACTGCGAGTAGCATCGCAATGGAAATATGAATAATTAAACCCTTGTTTTTAACTAATTGCTTTTTAATAAATAAATAAATAAATATAGCAGCGCAAAAAATTGCAAAATACACCAATACTGAAAATTTCAAGTTGACAGCATAAATAACCGTCAGGTATAAAAAAGGCAGCATGATTATTTTTTTCTCTTCAACATATAAAATAATTAGAAGTGCGAAAATATAAGTACAGTTTGCCACTTGGCTGTCGAGCATGTTACTTAGGTACATATTGAGCCAAATAGGATTACAGGCCAACAACAATGCAATTACAATTGCAAGAGTATTACTGAATGCTTTCTTCCTGAAAAAATAAAGCGCAATGAAAAAATTTGCTGCCATTAAAATAATCGACGATGCCTTTGCGCACTGAAAACTACCAGTTAATTTGTATAAAAACCCACCTGTAATCCATGATGCTTTTGCAAAATGATTGATACAAATTTCAATAATACCTTTTTCTGGAATGTAATGATAGTTTGGATTCCAGCCATTATAAATCTGAATTATTGCAGGCCCGTGATATGCTTGTCCATCAAAAGAATAATCGAGAAAATAATTGGACACAAGAAAGGAAAGTAATACAATAAAAATACTAGCGATGATATTGAAAATAATATAAAGAGCAGCATTACTCTTATTTAAATTATATTTTTTTAGAAAAAAATAGATAAATAAAATGTAAAAAAGAGTAACCGCCCAACAAGAATAAATACTGACAACGACATTTAAATAAAATAAAATTGTTGTAGAAAAATAGATAAACCCGATCCAGCCAAGTAACATAAGTCCAATAAGTAACCCATCTATTTTTTTAAGAAAATAATCTTTCATCAAATGAATTTATACGCTGTTGTTATTAAATGAATTCGTACACATCAAAAATTGACTCTTTCTTTTTCAATAACCAAGGGTCTTTTTCTAACCTGTGTATGAATGGCGCCAATATATTCTCCAATGATGCCAATAAAAAAAAGCTGGATAGAAGAAAAGAAGAAAATGCCAATGACCATTGGGGCTGTACCCACTTGAAATCTATCCCAATAAATAAGCTTATAAATGAAATAAATAAGGGCAAAAAGGAAGCTGATTGTAGCCGAAAAAAAGCCAATGAAGGCAGATAATCTCAGCGGCAATTTGGAGTGATTGGTAAACCCTAACATACCAATATCATACAATGTAAAGAAATTATTCTTCGATTTTCCCGCTGATCTTTGGGGCTGAACATATTCAACCTCATGATGTTGAAAACCAAGTTCTGTAATTAACCCTCTGAAATAAGGATAAGGATCTTCCAGCGTTCTCAAAACATTAATAAAGTCGGCATCATACAATCCGAATCCGGTGAAATTTTTAATTGGCGGTTCTCCTTCTGTAGACATTTTGCTTAAAAGTCCGTAAAAAAATTTTCTACAAGCAAACATTATAGGATTTTCTTTGCTCTGCTTTTTAACACCAATAACAATTTTAAAACCTTCCTCCCATTTCTCTAAAAAATTATTAAACACTTCAGGAGGATCCTGAAAATCGGCAACCAATGAAATGACAGCATCACCTTTGCATTGCAGCATCCCATAAAATGGAGAACGAATATGTCCAAAATTTCGAGCATTGACAATGATTTTCACCCTATTGTTTTGCTTAGCGAGATTCTTCAACAAACTAACCGTTGCATCACTAGAATTGT
>CALQJK010000050.1:0-10261 GCA_943330875.1 Chitinophaga pinensis | reverse complement strand
CAATAACCATTCAAATTTTTGATACTATAGCGGGCATTAGCGTAACGCCTTATAATTCGTTTGGTTCTTCAAACAGTTCTTCAATAAGTATAGCGACAATTCCGCTACCAACAGGCTTTTTATCTGGAAATCCTAGTGTTTGTCCAGGTAATGCAGCTACATTAACAATGAATGTTACAGGTCAAGGTCCTTGGTTTGGCACAATCAATGATTCTATTCAATTTTCTGGCTCTTCGAATCCGATTCAAATTATTGTTTATCCCGACTCAACAACAGTTTATAATTTACAAGAACTACACACATTGGATGGATGTAATGCATATCCTGATTATTTATCAAGTTCTGCATCAGTAACGGTTTTACCTTATAATAGAGATACGATTCATACAACGATTTGTACCAGTCAACTTCCTTTTCAATGGAATGGAATTAATATTACAAACACAGGATATTATTCTGATACCATTAGCAATACTGTGGGCTGCGATTCAATAATCACAATTCTTCTTACAATAATAAATGGCAATCCTCCAGCAGCACCATTAACCATAACGCAAACACTAGTAAGCAACACTTGCTTTGGCAGAATTTACCGTTATACGGCATCAATAACCAATAATGCTCTAGGATATAAATGGATCATTCCTACTTCTTGTGGAGGTATTTCTTCCGTTACTGTAGATTCAGGTGATATAAATGTTTCGAGGATAATTCGATTAAAATATTTTAGCAATAATGCGGCTTTTAATACAGATAGCATAAAAGTTAGTGCATATAATAACTGTGGATTTAGTCCATACAAAAGTGCTGTATTAATCAACACATTATTGAGTGTTCCATTACCTCCATCAAGCATCATCTCAACAGCGTTAATTACGAATGTTTGTGGAGTAAGAAAATATAGGTACACCGCGCCTAATTTACCAGCAGGCACTGCGAATATTGCAGCAGCAACGGGATATTTATGGTCGTTTACTAGTCCAAACCCGTTATTAGCCCAATTGGATTCTGGAACATATACATCTCAAATAATTGTAGTTAAATATGTAAGTAATAATGCCGCACTAATTGGAGATAGCATTAATTTGAGGTATACCTCAGCATGTGGCAACAGCGAAAAAAAATCGTTGAAAATTAATCTCACAGCTTTAAATGTACCTGCTGCACCAGCTTCAATAACAATAACACCACTCATCACAAATATTTGTGGACAAAGAACATATCGTTGCATTATGCCATTAATGCCAACTGCTACTGCATCCAATGGCGCTGCTACAGGATATTTGTGGACATTAACAGGAAATGTGGCAACATATGGTGTAATTGATTCGGGAAGCTTGACTTCGAGAATTATGGTGTTGAAATATACAGACAACAACGCAACTTTTGTTGGGGATAGCTTAAAAGCTCAATACAGCAGTGGTTGTGGGCTTAGTAATTTTAAAGTGACTAAATTTTCGGTTCCGAAAATACAAGGCCCTTTAGCACCAAGTTCAATCACCATAAATACAGTGTCTGCTACAACTTGTGGAAATAAAATTTACAGGTATATCATGCCTGTCCTTCCTACAGGATCATCAACCAACGCAGCGGCTACAGGATATAAATGGGAGTTTATAGGAAATCTTGCTGCTACTGCAATCATAGATTCAGGAACAATTAATAGTAGAATAATAAAAATAAAATACTTGAATAATAATGCAGCATCAGTTGGAGACAGTGTAAGGGCGTATTATTTATCTTCATGTGGAAATGGTTTAGTTAAGGCTGCAAAATTGACCAATACTAATTTAACGGCTCCGACAACTCCTACAAGTATTTCGATTTCATTGGTAAGCGATGTATGCGGTGCAAGAGTTTATCGTTATGCTGCACCTGCACTTCCACTTGCAACAACAACAGCGATGGCTGCAACAGGTTACGCTTGGAGTTTGCCAGCGGGTTCTGCAGTAGCCACATCAGCCTCCTTGGATTCGGGCGATTTGAACGGAGCGAATGCCAGATATATCAGATTGAAATTTACAAACAATGCTGTTGCAGGAGCAAATGATAGCATTAGAGTAAAATACACATCAGGTTGTGGAGTAAGTGCAGTAAAAGCTCAGAAATTATCGAATGTGGCTGCAACTACTTTAGCAGCATCTGCAACATTAACTGGTACTACAAGTATTTGCTCGATAGTAGGAACATTAACTAGTGCGAGATACACAGCATCAGCAGTAACCGGTGCAGTTTCATACTTATGGTCTTTGCCTTCAGGTGCTGTTATAGACAGCGGAAGTAACGGATTGAAAATTAAAGTTCGTTTCATTACAGCAGGGCCGAATGACAGCATTTATGTTCAATCTATAGGAACTAACGGTTGCGCAGGTGCGAAGAAGGTTTTGAAGCTGGTAACTACGGGTTGTGCAACCTTACCAATATTAAAAATAGGTTATCCATTGAATACTAAGATGGAACAATTGATGGAGGTATTGGTTTATCCCAATCCAACAACAAGCGCTTTTCAATTATTTGTAAAGTCATCCAAGCTATCGCAAATGGTTAAAGCACGAATTGTAGACTTACAAGGAAGACTCATTAGAACATTAACTTTCAACTCGAATGAAACCATTGCATTCGGTAACGAATTAAAAGCCGGAGTGTATATGGTGGAGGTAAGAGATGGGGATAAGGTGAAAACGGTGAGGGTGTTGAAGTATTAGGTTGAAAAGATTAAATTTGCTAGCCCACTGTTTAAACGGTGGGCTAGTTTATTTATTGAAACTTATTTTTATTCCTCTATCCCATTTGTACCCCGCCTCTAAAAACCTTTACTGGTAAGGGTTTTAAATTTTTATGTCGGTAAGTGATATTTGTTATCCCCTTTCTTTTTTCCTAGAAATAGTTTTTCCCAATTTGATAAATCGTATTTCTGATTTCGTAAATGCTTGTTAGTATTCAAAAATACTTTTGCACTCAATTATTTTTATGCCAAAGAAATTGTTTTTTGCTTTTTTATTAATCATTCCTTCTTTTTTGTTTTCTTTTAGTCAAAACTTACAGGCTAAGGAAGATTCAATTTTCAATTCAACTAAAAATCTTCCTGATATTACGGTTGTAGGAAAAAATAGCAAAACGGATATACAGCAAATGCCTGAAGTTGTAGGTACCTCTATATATGCAGGCAAAAAAAATGCGTTAATCATCATGAAGAATGTTCAGGGTAATATATCCAATAATACCATGAGACAGATACTTTCAAAGGTTGCGGGGATTCATATTTGGGAAAGCGATCCAAGTGGTATTCAAATTGGTATTGCTGCCAGAGGATTAAGTCCAAACAGAAGCTGGGAATTCAATATTCGCCAAAATGGTTATGACATTAGTGCCGATCCTTATGGTTATCCAGAAGCATATTATAATCCTCAACTACAAAGTGTTCAAAGAATCGAAATCATTAGAGGTCAAGGATCATTACAATACGGACCTCAATTCGGAGGCATGGTAAATTATATTTTAAAAAATGGCAGCGAAATAAATAAACCATTTGAATTTGAAACACAACAAACAATGGGCAGCAATCAAATGTTTGACTTATACAATGCTGTTGGGGGGAAATGGAAAAAAATAAATTATTATACCTTTATTAATTACCGCAATGGAGACGGATACAGAGTCAATAGCAATTATTTCACCAAGTCGGGTTTTTCGACAATGACTTACAACTTCAACAGTAAATTATCTGTTACCGGTGAAATTATGATGTCACACATCAGAAGCCAGCAACCGGGTGGACTTTCTGATTCTCTTTTTAATATTAATTCCAAGCAAAGTCTAAGAAGCAGAAATTGGTTTGATATTACCTGGACTATACCGGCTATCATCATCAATTATAACATCAATAATAAAACCAGATGGATTACAAAAATATTTGCGACCATAGGAGACAGAAACAGTATTGGATTTATGAATGCCATCACCGTGAAAGACAGCATTAATGCCGCTACTTTGCAATATAATAATAGAACATTGCTTGCTGATCAATACAGAAATTATGGAATAGAAAGTAAACTATTAACTAACTACAAAATAGGAAATATTATAAACACTATTTCTACTGGCATCAGAATTTATACTGGGACTACACACCGTCGATCAAACGGAAAAGGAAGTACAGATTCGGAATTCAATATGAATGTTATTGGAGAATATCCAAACGATATCAAATTTCATTCACAAAATTTTGCCTGGTTTGCTGAAAATATTTTCAGAATAAATAAAAAACTTTCGATTGTTCCCGGTGTAAGATTTGAATGGCTGAAAGGAAGTGCATCCGGTAGAAATGGTTATAATAATGGGAATCCTATTATACTTCAAAATGTGGTAAGAGAAAGAAGATTTTTTTTGGCTGGAGTTGGGCTTGAATATCATGTCAGTGGTAAAACTGAATTTTACAGCAACATTTCACAGGCATACAGGCCTATTCAATTTGCAAATTTACAAGCCCCACCAACTACAGATGTTATAGATGAAAACCTAAAAGATGCCAATGGTTATAATTTCGACTTGGGTTACAGAGGAAGTATAAGAGACGCGCTGCAATTTGATCTAACAGCATATTTTTTAAAGTATAACAATAGAATTGGTGTCATCATTCCTTCAGGAGAATCCTACCGGTTGATAACTAATGTTGGAAATAGTATCAGTAAAGGATTTGAAGGTTTTATGGAAGTAAATCTGCTTCGATTGATGACATCCACATTAACATCTGAAATAAAATTATTTGCTTCATACAGTTTTACAGATGCGAGATATGATAATGATTATAAGGATGAGTATATAAAAGGCAAACAAATAGAAAATGCACCTCGTCATATTGTAAGAACAGGAGCAACATTTATTTATAATAATTTCAAATTAACTAATCAGTTTAGTTATGTAGATGATTGCTATAGTGATGCAGGTAATACAAAAATACCTACTGCCAATGGCCAGACCGGCATAGTGCCCTCATATAGAATTTTTGATTTGAGTGCTGCAATAGATGTCAAAAAGACATTTAATATTAAAGCAGGAATCAACAATTTATTAAACGAAAAATATTTTACCCGCCGTTCTTCAGGCTATCCAGGTCCGGGCCTGTTGCCGGGAGATGGCAGAACATTTTTTATTACATTGGGTGCTAAATTGTAATTACGAAATAATTGAAAAATTTGTTAGTACTAGCTAGCAATCAATTATTGGTTCAAATGGACAAACTGAACATTCAATTTGGTATTTTTAATTAGGCCACCACAAAAGCACCCTCTATTTAATTTTATTCGGGTATTACATTGCTAAAAACCTCTTAAACCCTTTGTTGTAAAGGGTTGTAAAGTTTTGTATTAGCAAATAGATAAGCTTGAAATTCAGCCAAACGAACAAAAAAAATATACCAAGCCAATTGACAAGTGGAGTTTGCTTTTTTTTATTTAGTCAAGGGCTGAATAGGAATGGGGGAGAGGGTATAAACTTTGCTCCCTTGCGAACTTCTCGTGAACGTCTTAGTTGATTTGTAAATTAGCTGTTTTGAAATTCCGGTAATTTTATTTTTAATTCATGCTGTGTTCAACCCATAACTGCGAAATAAAAAAATATTTTATTTTAATTTTTTTATATAGATAATATGTCTATACCTTTATCTATTATTAATTATAATCTGAAGTACTGAAGGTTATTATTTTTCGAAATCTATGAAACATATATTTCTTCTTTTTAGATTCATAGTTTTTTTAGATTTGTTTTTTTTATCAATCTGCACAAAAGCAAACACTTCAGTTTTTTCTTCAAAAAACATACCAGCTGTTCATAATAATACTGCCAAAGCTCTTGAAATCACTTATAGTATTCATTCAATAGCCGGAGCTAATGGAATAATAACACCTGAAGGTGAGATTAATGTTGTTGCTGGAACTGACTTTTCTTTTGATATTTTAGCCAATAGCAATTACTTGATTGACTCACTGATCGTAAATGGCACTTACATTGCTTTAGCCCACGATTTAAGCCAATACAATTATTTATTTTTAAATGTTAATGAGGATAATACGATTTCTGTAACTTTTTATCAGCCAGGATGTGCAACTCCAATTCTATTAAGTGCCGGAAGAGATACTGCAATCTGTTCCTATTCAGGAGGATTATTTCAGTTAAATGCTTCCATTAACGATCCGAGTATTGGAATAATTTGGGAAGTGGTGGATGATAATTATGTCAATGATTATTTTGGAAGTTCAGATCCGTCTTTGTTAAATGCTGAAATTCAAATTTATCCCATTGATATTCAAAATGGCTATATCAAAGTAAAAATTACATCTTATGATCCCAATGGCCCTTGCGTTGAAGCTTCAGATATCATGGTGATTAGGTTTGATAACGGACCACTTCATGGAACCTATACCATAAACAGCGATTTGCCTTCTTCATGTACTAATTACCAAACTTTTTATTCTGCTATTAATGATCTTAATAATCGCTCTATAAGTTCAAATGTAATTTTTGAAGTTGCCGCTAATCATCAAGAAACAGTTTGTAATGAAGGCTTTGCTTTGGGTAATCCAAAACTAGATAGCGCCACAAATCCTAACTTAAATAATTACCGGATTAAATTCATAAAAACAGGTGCAGGTAATAATCCTTTATTAAGAGCATGGCCAGGTCAAAACACATCTTCCAGTGCATATCCTGATGGTATCTGGAGCCTTCGTGGGGTAGACAACGTTACTATTGATGGAATTGATTTAATAGATACCAATACGGTAAGTAATATTGCAATGATGGAGTATGGCTTTGGGTTGTTTAAAGCTAATCCAAATGATGGTGCGCAAAATGATACGATTAGAAATTGTACGATTACTTTAAACAGAAATAATGTAGAACCTGGAGCAGCTTCTTTCTTTGATGGTTCTGTTGGCATTGTGGTTGTAAATGATACTGCAACAAATGTGAATGACAATCCAATTACTCCGGCCAGTTCAAGTGGTACGAACTCTTACAATAAATTTTATGCCAATACCATTCAAAATTGCAACACAGGTATCGCATTAATTGGATATCCTGCTAAAACCAGATTTAATGTAGTTGATTATAGAGCCGATATACACAATGTTATTGGGGACGACAAAAGGCTATTTAATTCAATAGGAAATAAAATTATAAATTTTGGTGGTGGTGTTAATGCGTCTGTTCCTTCTTATGGCATTTTTTTAAAAAATCAATTCTATCCTCTTGTCCAATACAATGCCATCAATAATCATTTTGATAATAGCGCTGTAAATCATACTTCCTCGCAATATGGTATTGAATCTATTGGGCAAACAAGCAATTATATTGACTATAATAATATAAATATAACCGGAGGCGCGAATAGCCATTATTATGGAATCGATAACCAGCAGCTCGATACCACTAGTTATGGTGTATTTATTTATGGCAATAATTTATCTGTATCCATTCCAGCATCTATTGCAACTACTGCCGGCACAGGATCTGTAAATTGTATTGTTAATAATACCAATGAAGCAGCATCTGTAAATATCAATTCTAACACGATCAAGAAATCTGCGATAAATGGATCAGGAGATTGGGTCGGTATTTTAAATTACACCAACACCAACTCGTCTGGTAAAATCAATCTCATAAATAATGTTATTGATTCCAATCAAATTTTATCTGTCGGAAATTTTACAGGTATTCAAAATAATGCAACGGCATTTGGTGGGCTCGATTTTATTGGCAATAAGGTTACCAATAATAGTAAAATGATTTCCGATGGCAATGAACTCAATTGGATTTGTTATAAAACAGCAAATAATGTTTCTGGTAATCTCGTTGTTAAAAATAATGTAATTGAAAACGATACTGCACTAATCAGTTCAACCAATGCCTCGGATGTATTTGTAAATGCAATGAGAATGTCTGGCGCTAATAGCTCATCTACAGTGAGTTTGAAAGGGAATTTGGTAAGAAAAATATCTGTTCAAAATATTAATGCAGGTAATAATGCTACGTTGAGAGGTTGTTATGCTACTTTGCCATCAGGAGAAACGCCAAACGAAATTATCGATAGTAATAAAATTAGTGGATTGTTTATTTCCGCATCAAGCGGTGCTTCGGGTAGCCATTACATTTATGGAATAGAAAGTGATGGACAGGAAAGCAACACCAAAGATATTTTCAATAATACTTTAGATACTTTTTATGTAAGAGATAATGGCGATGCTACTCCTTTATATAATGCTACAATTATGGCATTGTGTAATGCTGGCGGGGGAAGTACTGTTAATATATACAGAAACAAAATTGCTCATTTGATTCCTTTTGGTTCATCTAATGTATTTGCCTGCGCAAAGGGAATATCATTGTTAAGCGCAAGTAATAATGCTATAATCAATATTTCAAATAATATGATCAACATGGATCTGGCAGCAGCATATGATGGAGCTTCAAGTCGTTTGCTTTCTTCAGGTGATGCTATAAAGGGTGTTGAGATGGTTGAATCTTTGCCTTGTACAAACAATTTGTATTTTAATACGATCAGATTATCAGGTACGGGCGCTGTTGGTTTTGGGTCGAGTGCAGTTTCTGTAACATCTTCTACTCCAGGAGTTGCCTTTTCTTTGAAAAATAATATTCTTGTTAATAAATGCAAACCGCAATCTGGAGGAATGGTTACTGCATTAAGAAAATCAAGTGATAATACAACTTACGATATCAATTCAAGTAATAATTTATTTTATGCAGATTCTTCCTCTGGAAGCAGCTATCTCTTTATCAATAATGGAATAACCTACAATACATTAATTGCCCCATGGAATGCTGATAAAGAAACAAATTCAATTTGCACGTATGATCCATCATTTGTTAAAGCAATAGATTTTACGGATTCTTTGCATTTGAATACTCATACTAATTGTTTATTAAATGGAACCGGCGTTAGTTTGGGTGCTGCATTTGAAAATGATATCGATGGTCAGTCAAGACAAAATCCACCAGATATTGGTGCAGATGAATTTGATACAGATGGTGGAGGATTTGGGCAATGGAGTGGTGTAAATAACAACTGGAATGATCCTGTAAACTGGTGTGGTACTATTCCTTCATCAGCTACAGATGTGACTATTCCTTCAGGAAAAACTTATTATCCGTTATTGACTACTTCAATTAACGACTCTTCTGTTTGCAGAAATTTAGCCGTGAATAGTGGGGGAGAATTAACCATAGCTGCTTACGGGAAACTTAAAGTTTTTGGAACACTATTCAATACCGGTAGTATAGCAGCAAAAGATGGCACAATTGAATTATCTGGTGCTGCTCCGCAAGCTATTCCTTCACATTTTTTCAATGGTAATTTATTGCGAAATCTAATTATAAATAATGCAGCTGTTTCCTTGGCTGACACATTGAATTTACTTGGTAAAATTTCTTTCCCTGGTAATAACAGTGTTTTCAATACCAATAATTTTTTAACGCTAAAATCTTCAGATACTTTGACTGCTAGCGTTGCTGATTTGACCAACAACAATACATCAACAGGTAATGATATTGTTGGACAGGTAACAGTAGAAAGATATATTTCAAATAAGAAGGCCTGGAGATTATTGTCAATGCCAACCAAGCACTTGGCTCAAACCATTAATCAATCCTGGATGGAAGGAGGGGCGCTTAATAATAATCCAGTGAATAGTTACGGCATTCAAATTACCAGTAATCGACCAAGCTGGTTAGCAGATGGTTTTGATACGTTGAGTAATGGAGGACCTTCAGTAAAAACTTTCAATCCTACAACAAATTCATGGGATGGGATTGCCAGTACGAATCAGCATTTTATTAACGGCGAAGCCTACATGGCGTTCATTAGAGGAGATCGTTCTGTAACTAGTTATTTGCAAGCACCTACCGCTACAATACTGAGAGAAAAAGACGTGTTGCATACAGGGGATTTTTTACTTAATAATTTGGGTACTGCTGGCGGCCAGTTTGTTGGTGTTGGTAATCCATATGCTTCCGCCATTTCTTTGTCAAATCTTAATGCCACTAATCTGGATAATGCTTATTATTTCTGGGATCCTGCTTTGGGTGGTGCAAATGGTTATGGTGCTTACCAGAGTGTAACTGTAGATGCTAATGGGGACGTGTCTATTGCTCCTGGTGGAGGAAGTTATGCATCAGGAAACTACAATGTACAATCCGGACAAGGGTTTATTGTTCATACAAATAGTGGGGTTGGCGCTTTGGCTTT
>CALQJK010000049.1:0-10295 GCA_943330875.1 Chitinophaga pinensis | reverse complement strand
TAATAACGGAAAGTGCTTCTGGGTGATTGCTAATGTAATCATCAACATAAATTGTTTTCATTTTTTTAATTATTAAATCTTCACATCTCAATGGATGTATTTATTATGTGGATGCCAATCTGAAGTATGTAATCAGATTCTTATCCTAAGCCACTTTGGGTGGTTTGTAATAAGTATAATGATGAAATGAAGAAAGTCAAGTTATTTGGGAAAAAAAATGAAAATATTTTGGATTTCTTCCCATCTCCAAATGAAAATTCGGATGGAATAGGGTGTTGATGTTTTTCCCATGATTGAGCTAATTGCTCGTGCAAAAAACCGTACAAGTAGTTGAAATACTTATACTTAGACGTTAAAATTTCAACTCAGCATTTTCAATTATTATATAAAAAAGAAAGGCAAAATGCGAGGTAAAAAACCTTGTAAAAAATAATTAAAATAAATTAGGAAGAAGGTGAAGAACCTATGCTCAACAGCTGGTTATTGTATTAACAGTGAATTAATAAATGATGATAAAAAAACGAATCAATTAAAATGTTGATTATTCAAATTAAGTTGAATTAACTCGTTTCTTTATTTTCTTCTTTTCCTGTATATCCAACTGTTAATTTATAGTTTCCAAAAATATCATCATTGTGTGCTTTAGTGTTACCCCAGATTTCTTGGAATTCATTTATTTTTATTTTGTCAGAAATTCTATTATACCTTAACATTGTTTTGTAGGATGTATGGCCAGTAAATGACATTACTGTTTCAGGACGCATACCTTTCGCTAATGATAATGTAATAAAAGTCCTTCTACAATCATGGCTTGCTAATTTTTCCCACCTTTTATATTCTTTTCGGATAATGTTTTTACCACTTTTTCTGGTGTCTGTAATTGGTTCGTTGAATTCACATATTTCACCAACTTCTTTTATGTACTTATTAAAATTTACTGATGAAATCTGAGGAAGTAGTGGTTCACTTAATTCATCGTTATTTTTGAAGTATTTTCTGATTTCTCCGTGGTCAAAAAAAGTTTTTTTAGATTTAAAAATTTCTGAAATTAATAGTTTACTTTTTTCAAAATCAACTGCGTTTCTAATTATTTCATCCATTGAGTATTTAGAAAATGGTATATTTATTTTTTGATGTGTTTTTATGGTGGTTACTCTTAATATTTGTTGTTCAATATCGCCTTCTCCAGAATAAAATAAATCAGACCACCTTAAGTTTTGACCATCACTAAATCTTAAACCAGTAGTAGCTAAAAAAATAAATAAACTAGCTACTTTTTGTAACCTTTTTTCATTCCTTTCATCATCACAGAAAGCAACTAGTTTAGCAAGATGAGCTTCAGACAAAGGATGAATATCAGATGTTTCTTGAACGACTTTATAGTTTTTGAATTTTAAGTTTTGATGGTATTCTTTTTCTAGTGACCAACTAAGAAAAGTTTTAAGTGTTTTAAAGTTCTTCCCGATTGTATTATTCGCTAAACCAATATCTCCATATTGATTCTCGCAATCTTCTATGAAATAGTTATTCCATAAATTATAAAAATCATTATCAAATAATTCCCAATTCAATTTTTTATTATAGTTTATGCAGAATGATTTCAGATGTTCAAGTGTAGTACGGTAGATTCCTAATGTTGCTTTTGAAACAATGTTTTTTTTAAGTTCAATAAATTCTTCCCAAGCTAAAACAGGAGTTTGTGAAACCTTTTTGCTAAGTTTTTTGTTTAACGTGCCATTATTTAGCTTAATCAGTGATTCTACTTTTTGTTGTGTTTTAAATTCGTCAATTAGTGGTTTAACTCTTTTTGGTGTTGGAGTGATTTCTTTTCTCTGAAGGTCAAATACTATATCCTGTAACATTTTTTTTTGTTGCTCTATAATGTAATTGATTTCATTTGCTCTGCTATGATTAATTACTTTTTCCTTTTGAAAATCAAATTGACTAGGGTGAATCTTTTCGCCTATCGGATGCTTTAAAGGTGTTTCATTACCAAAACGATATTGTATTATTATTCCGCACAATCCGTTTGCATCTGGTTGGTCTTTTCTGATTTTTGTTTTAATTGTTGCCATGATGCAAAGTTAAGCATCAAATAAAAAAAGGGTCGGCATTAGGGTCGGTTTTTTAAAAAAGTCATAATTAATTAATATTAGATAAAAGTTATCAAATCAATAAGTTAGAGAATATTAAATATCAATATAAGATTGATTACTTGATTTAAGCGGTCCCGTCCGGTCCGCAACTATAACAGATAATGCCTTGTAAATCAAAAATTTACGAGGCTTTTTTTATTTTCGGGGTACACCACAGGGGACGTTTAAACTTTTTTGTGAAATTTTCTTTTGGATTTGTCATTTACTCTTACATCGTCAAAACACACACTTATAAAGTCAACTTGATTATTTCACGTAATCTCTGTTGCACTTATTACTTGAACTTAGGCTATTTTAAAATGCAAAATGATGTGATAACCTCCAACTTCAGCTATTACCATTCCAGAATTTTATCAATCTTCAAAACAAAATCGGATAAATCCAATCCATTTGACCTCTGTTCTTGAGATGCAATATTTTCCAATATTGGAGATACATTGATTTTGCAATTCACTTTTGATTGTATTTCCTTGGCTTTCTCGGACCATTTATCAAAACATCCTAAATCTTTAAACAATACAATTTTTTTGACTTCTAATACCTTCTAAACTTCATTAACTTTGCGTTTAAAATAAAATCATCATGTTGGATAGTATAGCAGCTGCGTTAGCGGATATCAAAAATGGCAAAATGGTTATTGTTGTAGATGATGAAGACAGAGAGAATGAAGGTGATTTTGTAACTGCTGCTCAGAACGCAACACCAGAGGTTATTAATTTTATGAGCATTCATGGAAGAGGGTTGATCTGCGCTTCTCTCACAGAAGAAAGATGTTTGGAATTAAATTTGCAACCCATGGTTGTGGAAAATACGTCGTTACATGAAACAGCCTTTATGGTGAGTGTTGATTTAATTGGTCATGGTTGTACTACAGGTATTTCTGCACAAGACCGGTCAAAAACTTTACAGGCGCTCATCAATAAAGATACAAAGCCAGAAGATTTGGGCAGACCAGGACATATCTTTCCTTTAAGAGCAAAGAAAGGCGGAGTGTTACGCAGAGCAGGTCATACGGAAGCAACTATTGATTTGGCTAAATTAGCAGGATTTGATCCCGCCGGAGTATTGGTAGAAATTATGAATGAAGATGGCAGTATGGCGAGATTACCTGAGTTAATGAATATTGCAAAAAAGTTTGATCTGAAAATTATTTCCATCAAAGATCTGATTGAATATCGATTAAAAATGGAAACGCTTATTAAGGAAGAAGTCAGTGTAACAATGCCTACATTATATGGAGATTTTCAATTGATTGCATTTACACAACTGAATACAGGAGAAACGCATATGGCATTAAAAAAAGGTTCCTGGGGAAATGATGAGCCTGTAATGGTGAGGGTGCACAGCAGTTGTATGACAGGTGATATTTTGGGATCGCTTCGTTGTGATTGTGGGGAACAATTACATCATGCTATGAAAATGATTGAAACAGAAGGCAAAGGGCTCGTATTATATATGAATCAAGAGGGGCGTGGAATAGGGCTACTCAATAAATTAAAAGCATATCAATTACAAGAACAAGGTCTTGATACCGTTGAAGCAAATATCAAATTAGGATTTGGAATGGATGAAAGAGATTATGGTATTGGCGCTCAAATTCTTAGACATTTAGGGGTTGCTAAAATGAAACTGATTACCAACAATCCAAAAAAACGTGCAGGAATGAATGGCTACGGGTTGGAAGTGGTTGCTACAGTTCCTATTGAAATGACGCCTAATGTCCACAATCAAAAATATCTGGTTACAAAAAGAGATAAATTAGGACACAATATTTTAGAAGGGCTCTAATTTTTATTGATCCTTTGGTTTTAATGCCGGCGACTTCGTGTTATTTTCTTCTAGTGATATTTTCTTTTTACTCCTAAAAAGATCAGACAATCTGTTAATGTCTTTTCTATAACTCAATTGAATTCCAGAACGATTTCTTTGGCTTAAGGTAAAATCAATACTGCTTCTGTTGAAGCCTACAATTCTTAATGAGCCATCTTTGTTAATCAACCATTCAATAGTAATGTCAGGCGTAATTAATCCCTTTTTTTCAAGTTGTTGAATGTAAGTAGGGTTGTTGTAATCAAGATTTCCTCCAACAAGTACATTAAGTCTGTTGCTTAGTAAAATTTTTAATCCAGCACGAATATTAGCTTGAAGCTGTGTTGCATTTTTTTGAATATCCAACGTAGGATTAATGTCTATATAAGTAGATAGAATTCCTTTCGTTGCTTTTTCTAATTCTTTATTAAAAAAGTTAGTAAGTAAATTACTGATAATACCACCAACCGTATTCGTTAGTATCGAACTTGCAGTTCCCTGCGTTAAGAAATTCTGATTGCTTACAATGATTGCGTTAAACAGCAATAGACTTGCTACTTGCTTGTTCATTTCATTTTCATCGTTCTTAAATTCTGCTAATCTTTTTACAACAATATCGTCTCTTTTTGCATCACTTTTTTCTGGAAGCTGGATATCAAATTTAACCAGCGGGCTTTTTAGCGCGCCTGTTAAATGCGAAATTATTTTCAAATCCTCTTTTTTCTTTAATCCTAAATTCGGCGAAAGGCTACTGATATCAACGTTTTTGGCAAGATACTCCGCATCTATATCTATCAGTGCAAGATAAGGATCTCCATTCCAAGTAATGGTACCACGGTTAAGTGTAAATGGTTTCTTTAAAAAAGTCTGAAAGTTAAAAGTGTATTCTCCTTTTGTTAAGTTATAGGCTCCTCTAATCGTTAAGGGTTCAATATTTCCAACCTTTATATTGATAAGACCATTGCCCTGACCCTTTATGACATCACCTGTTTCTTCATCCAAAACGACATCTACTTTACATGCAGGATTAGCTTTGATGTTGAGATTTACAACAATATTGTTTTTAGCTCTGTTTTTCAACTCTTCCATTCTGGAACCGAATTGGACAAATTCTATGTAGTCAACATTGTTGTTCTCTTTGCTGTCTGAAGTATTAATGTAAATGTGACTACTATCAAGAATACTTGGTTCGCCATCAATATTCATTTTCAGGTTATTGATAGGTCCATTAATAGAGAGATTCGCTCTGCCAATCATATTCCCATAGAATTGCCCGTTGTCATTTTTATGGGTATTCAATAAACAGATCTTATCTGTTTCCATTGAAATGTTGTCAAAATTAATCTTATCAAACATCTCATGGTAAACCTTTCCATTCAGTGTAGCACTGTTATTTAAGGAGTCTCTAAGTTCAATTAGGTTAAGATTAATATAATTTTTGTCAAAGGTTACATTTTGATTTTTTATAAAATACCTGCATTGCGTATATCCGACTTTTAATGCGGCGTTTTCTACTTGAACTTTTCCAGTAAGAAATTGATGTTCTGGGCTTCCGTATATTTTCAGATGAGTGGAAGCTGTTCCATCTATTTGGCTGAAAACGTCTTCCAGATAGGGTTCCAAAATAGATAAATGAATTCGCTCTCCCTCCAAATTTGCCTCAAGCTGGTTTTCGGAAGAATCTTTATAATTATAATGGCCATCAAGATGGAAAACATTAGTAGTGTCGTTATTGGCAACGTGGTATTCAATTTTTCCAGTGTTCGTATTTGCAGTAGCATTTGTATTGATATTTCCAATCAATCTGTTTTCTAAGGATAAACTATCTACTTTTCCAGTAAAGCTCATCGTAGCTTTTCCTAGAAGGTCACTGATTTTTGCAGTTCCGGTAATAGCACCTTTGATAGAAGGATTAGTGAAAATAAAAGGGATGAAATCTTCAAGTCTTACAGCAGTAAGTGTTGCAATTAAATGACTTTGACTGGTAATCTCGTCTAACTCAGTAGTCAAAACAATTTGTTGATCTTTGTGTGAGAATTTAATTTCGTTGGCATTCATGAAATTCTTTCTGATAGCTAATTCTCCATCTTTTTCAAGAAGCCATTTTTTGTCGTTGATAATAAAGGAAGAAGGGTAGAAGTGTATTTTTACGCCATCATTCAGCGTTTGTACATTAGCGTTAAAATCGGCGTTATTTAATGTTGATGTAGCACTGGTATTGATGTGTATTTCTGTACTATCGTTAGTTGAGTTTAATACTATTTTTGTTTCAGGAAAGTGCATGCTATCTGATAGGCTGATGTCTTTTATTGTTGCAGTGGTGTTTAAATTATTCTTATCGCCATTGCTTAGCAGGTCAATGTTTGTGAAGGTCTTATCTTCATAATGAAACTCAGGAACCTTTGCCTGTAAATGAAATTCTTTATCGTCTAGATTAATATGGCCATTTATATCAGCGTTATTAAAGCCTTTTATTTTTTTATTGAAAATTCTTAAATAATCTTCAATATTGTTGGTTTTAATCTGGAAAGTGAAATGCTGTTGTGAAGTAATTTTTTTCGGAAAATCAATATAGGTTGGATAATATTTGTTCAGAATTGCCCTAAAGGCATCAGGTAATTCTTGTATTTTGTATTTGCCTTCAATAGAAAGATTGATTTCATTCGAAGCCAGTTTTATCTTTCTTTCTTCGTTTTTAATGGCTGATTCTAAAGTTAAGTTGCGCATGGAAAGCAGCTCATTATTGTACTTTAGCTTGGAGTTTTCTAATTTAAGGTGACCGAAAATATCATCTAATGTGGTGCCTGTAATGTCAATATTTAAATTGCTTGATAAGGAAATATTTTCTTCCAGTAAATTTGTATTTCTAAAATTGATATAATCCAGAAGCCCATTAATTTTAAATCTTGTTTGAGCTCCTAAATAAATTGAGGTATTTAGATTGTTTATTTTAAGATTACTATCGTTAATACTCCATTTTGTATTAAGTGAGTTGTTCTCAAAGTTGCCCTCTATATTTATCGCTTTGTAATTGTAGCCGTTAATGCCGACTTGAGAAATAAGGCCATTGTATTTTGCGTTAATGTCATTCGCATTAAAACCTGCCCCTTCTATTGCTCCGCTAAAAGATATTTTATCCAATAATTTATTTCCAAACAATTCGCCAATATTTAGATTCGATGCGACTATATTTCCTGTGTAATGGGCAAGGCCTTTTTCAGGAAGTTTTAATTTCAGGCTGCCTGATGTATTTCCTAAATCGGAATTGAATAGTCCTTGTATCTCAAAGTCATTGATAAAGCCTGCAAATTTCCCTTTGAAATACACGTTGCCTAATTTATTCAATGTTGGATTTTTTAAAGCAGGGAAAATAGGAGCGAGTTCATTGGCATTTGATTGGGATCCTGATGAATTAAAACTAATAAAGGTGGTGTCTATATCCGGAAGCCCTCTCATTTTTAAAACTCCTTTGATGATGGATTCCCCGGATTTAACAATCAATTCATTTGTTTCGAAATTATCTATGGTTCCAATTGCATTTCCTGTAAGAAGGAACATTTTCTTCCATTGCTTCAACTCGGGCGCGAAAAAAGAAATGTCATCGCTGCTGATTTCACTGTCGTAGAAATGACTTTCAATTTTAACCTTGTTGATAAAATCTATCATGTCTTTTTTGAAAGACTTGTAACGCATCGCATAATAATTGGTAATGTGACTATTGTTAGTTGTCAGATCCAGATTTTTAAACTCCATTATGCTTGGAGTAAATTTCAAATCAGCATTAATTTTTTTTACCAAAAATCCATTTTTTTCTTTACCCTTTAAGTCAAGTTTTGCAGTAAGTGTTTCCTTGTTGAATGTTACATTCTTTAACTGGCCGCTGATTGTATTAAATTGAAAATGGAATGCATCAAATTGATCATTGTATGGCAGCCTGGATGTCTCTTTATCATTCTGGTAAAGTCCATTTTCAATAACTATATTTTTAATGCTAAGATTAAGCCCGTTATCTTCAGTAGAAGTGTTTTTGTTTTCTGTTATTTTTTTTACTTGGTTTATAATAATTGGCCTCTTGCCTGTATAATCATATTGAGCAAAATAAGGATCGACTATTTTTACTTTATCAATAATAAATGCTTGTTTATTAAAATCTGCTTTGTTGAATTGTGCATCCAATAAACCTATTGATCCAATCATGTCATCGCCAATCCATTTGTCTATGTAATTGAACTTAATGTTCTTGAGATGTAATTGCTGAAGTTCAATCGCGATGTTGTTTTTATTATTTGTTTTTGGCTTATTATTTTTTTCTAAAAAATCAACCAGGAACTGGTAATTCCATTCAGTGTTTTCTCGTTTAGCATTCACCACTGCATTTTCAAGGCCAATGTATTTTAACACGATTTGATCTTTCGCAAAAAACCAATCATTTAAATCAACCTTCATTGCGCCTGCAAATAAAAGGGTATCTTTCTTTTGGTCTTCTATAAGCAGATTTTCAAATTCAAGTTTATAAAAAAAAGCGAAATCAACTTTGTCGATAGAAACTTTAGTATGTAGTTGATCAGATAAAGAAGTCGTGGCCTTTTTTATGATCCAGGTCTGTACGGAGGAAAGATGTAATATTCCATAAAGACTCACTATTAAAAACAGGAGTACTAAAATCGTTATGGTTAATATTTTTTTGAACTTCTTCAGCAGAAATAATTATTTGTAAAAATAACCAATCGAATTGTAGGTACAAATACTAAATAGGCCATTTTGGTCAGTTTTTCACAAGTTTTTTGTTATTTCCCTATACTTTTCAATTTCAAACAGTTTTCTTTGAGATTTCATCCACTTCAGCCCCTATAACGATAATTATTATTTGGAATTAATAATTGAATAATTAAGATGAAGTTTTAATAATTTCACAATCTAAATTTTACATTATGCGTAAATCTCTTTTGGCTTGCTTGCTTTTTATTTGTTTTCTGGCAAACGCTCAGGAATTAAAAAGTCCGGATGATTTTTTAGGGTATCCATTGGGACAGCATTTTTCCCCTCACTACAAAGTTGTAAATTATTTTAAAGCTGTTGCGAAATCGCACCCTCGAAATGTTTCGTTGCAGACTTATGGCACTACAAATGAGGGTAAGGAGCTGTTGCTTGCGATTGTTTCGTCTCCTGAAAATATGAATCAAATCGAAGAGATCAGAAAAAATAATTTGCGTTTGTCGGGATTGCTGAAGGATCAACTTCCGGATGTTTCTATGCCAACAATTGTATGGTTGAGCTACAACGTTCATGGAAATGAAGCCAGTTCAACCGAAGTCGCTATGAAGTTATTATATGAATTGGTTTCTGGTAAAAATGCAGATGCAAATTCTTGGCTGAAGAATACCGTAGTCATTATTGATCCATGTTTAAATCCAGATGGAAGAGATCGATATGTGGAATGGTATAATCAAATGGTGGGCAAAAATCCTGTTGCAAATCCTTTATCCAGAGAACATGATGAACCTTGGCCAGGCGGAAGAAGCAACCATTATAATTTTGATTTGAATCGCGATTGGGCATGGCAAACACAGGTTGAAACACAGCAGCGCATCAAAAAATACAATGAATGGATGCCTGAAATACATTGTGATTTTCATGAGCAATATCCTTCTGATCCTTATTATTTTGCACCTGCTGCAGAGCCTTTTCATGAAGTCATTACGCCTTGGCAGAGAAGTTTTCAAACTACAATTGGAAAAAATCATGCGAAGTATTTCGATGCACATGGCTGGTTGTATTTTACCAAAGAATTTTTTGATTTATTTTATCCATCTTACGGTGATACCTATCCGCTATATAATGGATCTATTGGGATGACCTATGAGCAGGCGGGTCATTCCATGGGTGGGTTGGCTATTCAGGTTAATGAGGATACGCTGACCTTGTTTGATCGAATTGCACATCATTTCACTACAAGTATGAGTACGATTGAAATGGCTGCAATGCATTCTAAAAATTTAAATGAAGCATTCGGGAAGTTTTTCGAAGCTTCCAGAATCAATGGTAACGGGATCTATAAGTCCTATGTTATTAATGGTTCCAATAAAAATAAATTAATGGCATTAAAGCAACTTTTAGATAACAATAAAATCGAGTATGGTTACGCTAAGCCAGGCCTATCAGCAAAAGGGTTTCATTTTTTATCAGGCAAAGAGGAATCGTATGTGACTGCTCAAAATGATCTTATTGTATCTGCATACCAGTCAAAAGGGGCATTGGTAAAAGTCTTATTCGAGCCGCAATCAAAACTCAGTGATTCTGCTACGTATGATATTACAGCATGGGCTTTAC
>CALQJK010000048.1:0-10468 GCA_943330875.1 Chitinophaga pinensis | reverse complement strand
CACTATCTTCCACACATTTAATATGATAAATGGCTTCAATAAACAACAACTGCGGAGTCCAATAATGATTACCATAGGAATTGTCGGCAATCTTTTTTAAAACAAGTGCGGAATCAAAACTGCCATTTACAAACAAATCATAAATAGCTTCATACTTTTTTAATGCTACTGGATTATTCTTGTTGGGTTCTAGTGATTGTGGATCATTAAGCATTTTCGCAAATCTGCTGTCTTCAAATTCTGTATCTAATAAGTGTTTATAATAAGCTGCTCTTTCCTTATTTTCCAACTTGAGATAACAATGGTACAAACCAATATAAACTTCGCCATTCCTTAATTTTGAAGGGAACCGTTGTAAATAAGTTTCGTAGGTATGAATAGACTGCCGGTAATCCTTCAACTCATTTTCAAAAAGCTTTGCTAATGCCAGCATCGCAGTTGCTACTTTAAGATTACTGCTATCCAGCATCTCTTTTGAAACGGGCACATTAAGCAATAATGCATCGTAAGTATATTCAATGGGCTTCCCTGATTGTTGTTGGGGAGTTGTAGAAGAATCAGGCGCTGCCATTGGATCTGCATTACCCTTAGCATCATTTATAGGAACACCCATACTCATGCTGGAAAGCCTGCGCCAATTATCAACATTATTGCGTTTACCCCATTTACTTTTAAATTCACTGTACCCTCTGGATTTCATGTTGGAATTGTAAAAATACCACTCGCCTCCTTTTGATGAATTGGCGAACAAATCAATTGGAGCATTGTTTTTCGAATTGTCAAAACTGGAAGATAACACATCGCCGCCTGAGCTATTGTCTTCATTACTGGCTTTGGATTTACGGAAACCTTTCACCAGTTTTTTAATAAAAGCATCCCTATCCATTGGAGATAATGCCGCAATCATTTGCAGACTATCTTCAAGTTCAATGATATTCATTTGAGTAGCCACAAGTCGCAAGGAAGCTTTTCTATCTGCGTTTTGAATAGAATCTTCCGCAATGGAAGGATTGGTTGCATCCAAACTATCATAATGATCAGCAGCTTTTTTGTATGCTTTTTGTACGTAAGCAATTTTACCCAATTCTAAATGGGTTTTACTTTTGAAATCAACATTGTTTTCATTTACAGACAAACTCTTAGTAAAATACTTCACCGCGTTAAGCGTATCAGCTATTTGCAAACTCAATAATCCAGCACTATGAAAAATGATATCGCGATAGGTTTCAAATTTGTCCCTCTTCGCCATTTTTAATAATGAAGCAATATTATTAATCAACTCTTTCTTACCGCCAGCTGTGCGAAGCATTTTTGCATTATTCAAATGGGAATAGATATCCATCAAGGGATCTACAGTTCCTTTTGCTGCTTTTTTATAACAGAAAGACGCTTTATCGAAATCGCCATTCTTCTCATAAAGCTGACCAAGTAAATAGCGCCATCTGGCTTTATCAATTTTATTGTCAGCATAAGACAAGCCTTTCTCCAGGTAAACTGCGGCGCTATCATAACCACTCTGCTTGAAATACCAATACGCAGTAACTACATTAAGATCATTTTTCAATCGCTTAGGAAGATTAGGATCCTCTTGTAAAACGTTAATCAAACTTGCTGACTCCCCATACAATTCCTGTTCAATAAAAGTACGTGCTAGCCAAATCAATGCATCATTTCGGCTAGGCGGAAGCGTTACTAACTTCTGAATGAAATTTCTTTTTTCCCGATCTGCGATACTCAGCTTAGAACTTTTAGCTCTATTGTTTGCCCCAACAATCCTATTGTCGTCTTCTCTTTTTTTGCGGGGAAATAAATTATAGTTAATAAACTGAAAGGTCAATGCAGCAGAATCAAATTGTTTTCTGTAATAATAAGATTTCCCAATCAGCAAATACATATTGTCTACCCAATCTGTTCTCAAATCATGCAACAAAATTGCCGCAGTTGATTTGTAAATCACAGAATCCAATTCCGTCTGCTGACTTGAGGTACTTTCTAAATCGTAAGGAAAAAATGAAATCGTTTTGGAGTAATCCTCCTTTTGAGCCGACTTAGCCTGATCTAAAACTGTATTAAGTTTGTTATTGGCATTAAAATAGAAGTTATAATGCGTTAAAGTGTTTTGTGAAATACGTCTGAAGAAAGTAAATTTCCTGTCTTCGGTCTTCTCCGACGCTAATTTTTTAGTCTCAAATTGCTCAGGCTTTTTTTGTTTGCCGAAGGGCTCAAATGTCCAGGTAGGTTGAGCATAAATACTCAAACAAATCAGTTGGGATAGTATAAAAAATGAAAAACTAAGAGCTATTCTTACTTTCATGTGTGTATAATTGTTCTTAAAGTTTGGTCACATCTTATAGCCTTTATTATCGTACTCAGTTTAGAAGTCAACTGTTATAGCTATTTAATGAATTTATGCGGTTAAATAATTCGGATAAATATCGGCATTTTTTGTTTCACTGCAATAAAAAAGCAGGCCTAGATTACTGATTTTAACGCATTTTCTAATAAAAGTTAAAGAATAAAGACAATACCCATATCCACCTGCATTAATATTTTATAGAGATTCCACTCAGTTTTGTATTTTTAAGTTTGAAATTAGCAAAATGACAAAAACAGAAACGACAAACCCGCTCAAAAGATTAAGAAATAATTACCGGTTGGTCATAAAAAACGAAGACACTTTTGAAGAGATTATTCAGTTCAAATTAACAAGACTAAGTGTTTATGTAGCCATAAGTTCCCTATTTGTTGTATTAGTGGTGCTAACATCCTCTTTGATCATTTTCACCCCTTTAAAATATTATTTGCCTGGCGTCGGTTACGGAAACGCTAAACAAATGAAAGCTTACCGAAATTTAAAAATTAGAACTGATTCTATTGAAACAGCATTACTTCAAGAACACCGTTATTACGAAGACATAAGCAAAGCATTGAAAGGGCAAGTGGTGAAATTGGATACCAGCCAATTGAAACTTCCAAAATTGGAAAACATTGATGATTAATAAGGATTTAAAATATCCCCAATGAAAGACTCAAATAATAATATTTTATGGAAATATGCAGGGCTTACCTTTCAATTTATGACAGGGTTAGGCTTGTTTCTTTTTATAGGATCTAAAATTGATCATTGGCTAAAAATCAATACGCCATTGGCTATTTGGATCCTGCCTTTGCTTTTCATTTCTTCCATTATTATTAAAATTATCATAGAAACCAATACCAAAAAATAAACTAAGCTTATTATTATTTATGAAAAAATCAGCACCATTATTGTTAGTATTTTTAGTCCTCGTTTTTTTAATTCTTACCTCTACAAAATTTCTTTCTTCTCATTATATAGATGCAAATCTTTTGATCATGTCAAATGCTTTCTTTTTATTCATCAGTTTGATTTCAATGGCCATTCAAGCCAGGGGCCTTAAAAACAAAAACCCAAATGTATTTATCAGAAGTGTAATGTCGGGCATGATTCTTAAAATGTTTTGCTCTATGATTGCTGTAGTTATTTATGTATACGCTAGTGGTAAGCAGTTCAACAAAAGAGGGGTTTTTATTTCTCTTTTTATTTATCTTATCTACCTTGCAACTGAAGTCTATACTGTAATGAAGTTGAATAAAAAATCTAATGCCTAAGCAAGAAGTACCTCTCCAGCAATTACAGGATTACCTGCCTGAAAATAGCTGCCCTGATGTAATAAATTATTTACAGGAATACAAAGTACAACTCACGATAACCAAACAACGCCAAAGTATACTTGGCGATTACAGACACGCACATCAGGACAAAGGACATCGGATAAGCGTTAACGGTAATTTAAATAAATACAGCTTTCTGATTACACTTTTGCATGAATTGGCACACTTGTTTACATTTGATAAGTATGGAAATAAAGTTCAAGCACATGGAACAGAATGGAAAAGTTGTTTTGGCAAAATTTTAGCAGCTTTTTTATCAAAAAAAATATTCCCCGCAGACATAGAGGCAGCATTGCAAAAAACCCTAAAAAACCCTTCAGCAAGCAGTTGTGGAGATGAGCAATTACTCAGGGTACTGCGTAATTACGACAAAAAAAAGGATGGTCATTGCCTGGTAGAACAACTTCCATCGGGCAGTTTTTTCAGTATTAAAGGCGGAAGGAAATTTATAAAAGGCCCCCTTATTCGAAAAAGATACAAATGCACAGAGTCCGAAACTGGAAAATGTTATTTATTCAGCGGACTCTATGAAGTAAATACCAAATACTGATTAAAATTAAATAATAATCAACAATAGGAAATCCTACTGCAGGACTAAAAATATCTCACTCAGCAAGCCTTATTTCTTTATCACTCTTGTGCTATATTTAGCATCTCCTATTACTAACTCCACCATATAAACGCCCTTTTGTAATTGAGAGATTCCTTGAAGGACCTTTAGATTATTGCCTTCAAGCAAATCGATATTTTTCGCTAATATTTTTTTGCCGTCCATCGAAATCATGCTCAGTGCAGCACTTGTTTTAACTGGACAGGTAATTGACAATTTAAAATCTGTGCTGAATGGATTTGGGAAGGCCATTAATTTTACCTGACTTTTCAAATCGTTCATTTTTATCAAAATGATTTTAGAATAACTAAGCCTTCCATCATTGTCTACTATTTTTAATCGATAATAAATTGACGACGAAGCAGTATTCCATCTATCCGTATAATTATAATACTTTGTTGTTGAACTATTATCTATAACATTTACACTCCCTATAGAATTAAAATGATATCCATCTTCACTTCTCTCTATTTCATAATGATGCACATTTAATTCAGCTGTTACCACCCAGTTGAGCTCCACATTTTTTAGACTGTTTTGATTCGCCGTAAATGCAAGCAGATTAATGGGAAGTACTACATCTACTGTTAGGATGGTCATCGCTGTAACGCAATCCCCGTCTATATCACACAAGTTATAATAAAAAGTATCTTCGCTTGAAAAATTCAAATTTGGCGTATACAAGTAAGTACCGTCTGCATTAAAAACAAGTGCCCCATTACTGGTTGTACTTACCAGAGACCACACATTCCCACCATCTGGACTAGGCGTATCATTTGAAAAAACCTCCCCACTTACTGAAGTGTTTTGATTTGTTGAATTGATATTGTCGAAAGCAATAGGAAAATCATTTGTAGGAATGATATTGATAACAACGATTGCAGTTCTACAGTCTCCATTAGCATCACACAATTTATAATAAAAACTATCTACCCCATTATAATCCGGAAGTGGAATGTATGTAAATACTCCAGTGTTTGTAAATCCTAGAGAACCATAAAGAGTATTCCTAACCAATGACCAATTGTTACCACCATCTCCACTAACTGTATCGTTCAATGATACACTCCCATTTAATGATACCTCTTCATCTGTCTGAAAAATATCATTAAGTGTAACCGGTAAATCGTTTACTGACTTGATGGTAATGAATAATTTCGCGAAGGAACAATCTCCATTCAAATCACATAATTTGTAGTAAATACTATCTCTTCCATTATAGTTTGGATTGGGAGTGTATGTATATGTACCATTAAGATTAAAGACAATAGTACCTCTTGTAGGACCGGTCACTAAAGTCCAATTATTACCTCCGTCTCCGCTTTGCGTATCATTACTATAAACCTTTCCTGATGAAGGGTTGTCTTCATTGATAGTAATAAAATCATTAACAGCAAGAGGTAAATCATTAATGGGATTAACCGTAATAATCATTATTGCAGAATCACATTTCGAATTAGGGCTGCAGATTTTATAAGTGAAAGTGTCTCTCCCATTAAAATTCAAAACCGGAGCATACCTAAATGTGCCATTGCCGTTAAAAACCAGTACGCCATGTGATGGATTATACACGACTGCCCAAGTGTTGATGCCATCGACACTTGGGATATCATTAGTAGAAACAGTACCATTTAGCGGGCTGTCTTCATTCGTTGTAGCAGAATCGTCTTGTGCTATTGGTACTACAACACAATTCACAGAAACGGTAATCACTGTAAGTGGTACCCTTGTAATCACAAAATCATTTGGATTCAATGCCTTGCCATTAAAAGAAAGAAGAAAAAGAATTGCAATTAGAAGATTTTTTGCAAGAGAGCTCGAGATAATTCTAGACATGGGATAATTTGGTTGTACAAGGGGGGCAAATTACCTACAGCATACTTATTCCCTATAATAATGTTATCAACTTGTTGAAAAAAATGTTAATAACTTTTCGAAGCCGCCCAAATTTTGACAATTCGGAGAGGATTTGATCAGGCGTTTTTTCAAGTTTATGTGATTGGAAGAACACTATTTCATTTTACAGTAACTACTTTTTTTCACTACCCATCTGGGGGGGCTAAACAACCACTCCTTTCACCTTAATTGTTGTAATTAACTTAATTGTTGATTTTATGGAATTGGAAATCAAACATGCTGCTTCCGATTTTTGTAAGATTCTTTCAGCCCTTTCCATATCCTTTTCATCAGTAATTGTAATGGATGGTTCTAAGATCACTTCACTCATCATAAATTTCCCATCAACCTGTTCCAGCTTCCCACTTGATTTACAAGTAAAACTGGTGAAGGATAGTTTTGAATTTTCTGCAATGGACAAAAAGGTAGTCATAAAGCAACTACTCACTGCTGCGGTAAATAAATGTTCCGGAGACCATAAATCGGGAATCCCTTTGGGGAATTGTGGTGGGGTAACAACTTCAATTTGATTACTTTTTTGCGGATTAAAATCGGGAGAATGCATCACACCCTTTCTGTCTTCAATCCAATTAACATCTACGCTATAATAATGTGGTTCCATATCTCTACATTTAATTTATTTTTTATTTTTTTTAATAGTTGAAATCCCAAAAGGCCAATACAATGGACAGAAACTTATAAAACTGGTAAGCAGTAATACAAAGGCAAATATCAACAATACAATTGACAACGCACCGGAAATAATAGTAGTAAAAAATAAAACTGCAATTACTATGGCAAGAATTATTCTTACCAACTTATCTGTTGTTCCTATATTCTTTTTCATTTTTCTATTTTTAAGTAAATTAATAATAACTAATACACGAAGGTCTGTAAAATAGCAGATGTCGTTATGATACTTTTGTTACAAATCATCACTATGTAACCTTTGTTACTATAAAAAAAATGAGTATCATGCAATTTTGCATTCTAAATTATTGTAACAATACAAATAGTCTAATTGTACATACCTGCTAAACCACTAAACGAATAGGCAGAAAATCTCATCAGAAAAAAGGACTGTTTTTTTAATACCTTAATCAAATAAATTTAAACTATGGAAAAAATTCAAACTGAAAAATGCTGTACCATCAGCTGTGATTCATCATTAGGAGAAGCCTATTGGAATAATCAATACATTGGCAATTCCACTGGATGGGATTTAGGTGAAGTGTCCCCACCCATAAAAGAATATATCGATCAGTTAACCAATAAAAATCTTCGGATATTGATTCCAGGTTGCGGAAACACTTACGAAGCAGAATACCTTTTAGCACATCAATTTACAAACATCACAGTGATTGATATCGCTCCAGCATTGGTCGAAAAATTAAAAAAGAAATACACTTCCAATCCTTGCATTAAAATTCTTCTCGGTGATTTTTTTGAACATGAAGGTGAATATGACTTAATCATTGAACAGACATTTTTTTGTGCCATAAGCCCCACACTTCGAGAAAAATATGTCGCTAAAATGAAGTCGCTATTAGCGCCTAATGGTAAATTAACCGGCGTTTTGTTTGATAGAGAATTCGAAAAAGAAGGCCCCCCTTTTGGTGGTCATAAAAGTCAGTATGTTTCATTGTTTGAAAAGGACTTCCATTTAAAACACTTTGAAAAATGTTACAACTCTTTTCCTAAAAGAAAAGACAGTGAATTATTTATATCGCTAGTAAAAAAGGCATGACATGTAACAATGCTGAATGCAACAAAAGTTACTTTAGAACAATATCGGTCTGACTAAATTTGCCTTTACAAAATACCAGCGAAAATCATGAAAATCGAACAAATCTATACAGGATGCTTAGCTCAGGGGGCTTACTATATCACTTCAAATGGAGAAGCTGCAATCGTTGATCCACTCAGAGAAACTGCTCCATATTTAGACAGACTAAAGAAAGACGGAGTGATATTGAAATACATATTTGAAACACATTTTCATGCGGATTTCGTGAGTGGCCATCTTGATTTAAGTGGAAAAACTGGCGCCTCTATTATTTATGGCCCAACGGCTAATCCAGCATTTGACAGCATTATTGCAACAGATGGTCAAGAATTCAAAGTCGGCAACATTACCATTAAAGTCCTGCATACACCAGGTCACACTTTGGAGAGCAGTACTTTTTTATTAAAAGATGAAACAGGAAAAGACTATTGTATTTTTAGTGGAGACACGCTTTTTTTAGGCGATGTGGGACGTCCTGATCTTGCTCAAAAAACAGCACAAATGACTCAGGAAGAATTGGCAGGAATGCTTTACGAAAGTTTGATGAATAAAATAATGCCTCTTGCAGATGATATTATTATTTATCCGGCTCATGGTGCAGGAAGTGCTTGCGGTAAAAACATGATGAAAGAAACCGTTGATAATTTAGGCCACCAAAAACAAATTAACTACGCATTAAATCAACCAGACAAAGAATCTTTTGTAAAAGCAGTTACAGATGGATTACTCGCGCCGCCAGCTTATTTCGGACTAAATGTAGCTATGAATAAACAAGGATACATGAGCTTTGATACGGTTTTAAATAATGGCATGAGATCATTAACAGCAGATGAGTTGGAAGTTGCTGCCGAAAATACAGGCGCCCTGATTTTAGACACTCGTTCAAATACAGACTTCTACAAAGGATTTATTCCACAATCTGTGAATATTGGATTAGATGGCGATTTCGCTCCCTGGGTCGGCACTTTAATTATTGATGTAAAACAGCCTATTCTGATAATTGCTGATCTAGGAAAGGAAGAAGAAACGGTAACAAGATTAAGTCGTGTAGGCTTTGATCATATTTTGGGTCATTTAAAAGGAGGAATTAAAGCTTGGTTAGATTCAGGGAAAAAAGCAGATGTAGTAAATAGAATCACCCCTGAACAATTTGCTGCCAACCTTCAGATTGGAGCAGATAAAGTTGTTGACATTCGAAAAGCATCTGAATATGCAGCAGAACATATTGAAGACGCTTTCAACAAACCTTTGGCCAACATTAACGACTGGATAAAAGATATTAATCCTGCAGAACATTTTTATATTCATTGTGAGGGCGGATATCGAAGCATGATAGCTTCCAGTATTTTACAGGCACGAGGCTATAGAAATTTTACAGAAGTTGCCGGAGGATTTAAAGCGATCAGTGAAACGGATGTTCCAAGAACTGATTTTATTTGTCAAAGCAAAATGCTACCTGCATAAATAAACAACCGGATTATTATTTTATAATCACAAAAAAAAACTAATAAAAATGAACACTATATTAAAAAACTGGAGCTTTTTTAGATTCCTGAGATTGGCATTAGGAATAATGATTCTCCTTCAAGCAATTGCTTCAAAGGATGTATTCATGGGTATTGCAGGAGCTATATTTTCAACAATGGCTTTATTTAATGCAGGATGTTGTGGTACTAATAATTGTTCTTCTCCTAAACCAAAATCCAATGACAGCTCAAAAGAAATTACTTATGAAGAAGTGGATTAATCAAAACAAAATGACCTTATCAGGAATAATATTGGGCGCCACTATCGGCTTTTTATACTGGAATTTTGTTGGCTGCGCTAATGGCAAATGTGTAATCAAATCAAATCCATACTACATGACTTTGTATGGCGGATTAATGGGAGGACTCCTGCTTAATATTTTTAAAAAATAAAATCAAGATTATGACTTTCAATCAAATCATACAATCAGAAAAACCTGTATTAGTAGACTTCTTTGCAGAATGGTGTGGTCCTTGCAAAATGATGGCCCCTATTTTGAAAGACGTCAAACTGGAAATTGGAGAAACAGCCACAATTGTAAAAGTAGATGTAGATAAAAATCCACAAGCAGCCAGTCAATTTCAAGTACAGGGTGTACCTACGCTAATCCTTTTTAAAAATGGGAAAGTATTGTGGCGGCAAAGTGGTGTAGTTCCGAAAAATGGATTAGTAGAAATTATCAATAAATTTTCAAACCAATAAAACTAAAAAAAAATGAGCTTTTTATCCAATTTATTCGGAAGTAACAATGATGCTAATTTAAAAGCAATCATTAATAATGGGGCCTTTCTTGTTGATGTGAGGGAACCTGGAGAATATGCAAGCGGTTCTGTAAAAGGGGCTGTAAACATTCCACTAGGTTCGGTTTCTTCTCAACTTTCAACATTTAAAAACAAAAACAACATCATTGTGTTTTGTAAAAGTGGCGGAAGAAGCAGTCAGGCAAAAGCAATTTT
>CALQJK010000047.1:0-10546 GCA_943330875.1 Chitinophaga pinensis | reverse complement strand
CCGCCCATACCAATGATTCTATTTTTAGGCAAGCCACTTGATTTTAATGCCAAGTAAGTCATAGTATCCATTGGGTTACTGATAACAATAACAATAACATCTGGAGAATACTTTATTAAATTCTCCGTAACAGTTTTTACGATTCCCGCATTAATGCCGATCAGCTCCTCGCGTGTCATACCTGGCTTACGTGGAATGCCTGATGTAATTACCGCAACAGTGCTTCCGGCTGTTTTTGAATAATCATTAGTACTACCAATGATTTTGGTATCGAACCCTTCGATTTGTGCCGTTTGCATCAAATCCATTGCTTTCCCTTCTGCAACACCTTCTTTAATATCAAGGATTACCAATTCATCGCAAAGTTGTTTGCGGGCGATATTGTCCGCACATGTGGCACCTACTGCACCCGCTCCTACTACAGTTACTTTCATAATATTAATTTATAGATAAAGGGATAAAATATTTCGCTGGCAAAGTTACTTGTAAACAGTCACGATGAAAAGTAATCAGCTAAAATGTTTAAAGAAAAAATTACTGCTTTTTATCATTTGCAAGATCTGCAATGCTGATTTCACTTTCAAATCTTTTCAGAAATTTTCCTTTTTTGTCATAAACAATAGCAGTGGGGAATTGCCTTATTTCAAAATGCGTCATAAAAAAATAATCGCCATCTCTTCCAACAGTGATAAATGGGCAGGAACCCAATTTTACATCGTCAGCAAATTTTTTGATACGAGCAAATTCAGATGATGACACCATGATGATTTGTGTGTTTTCAAACAAACTCAAACTATCCATCATTTTTTTGGCGAAATAAGTGCAGTGGCCACAATCTGCACCGAAGTAAATGAATATTGTCTTTTTCTTTTTGGCTAAATCCTCCTCTGTGAACCTTACGCTGTCTACAATATTCATGATCTTAAACTTAGGCAGGATAAGCGTAGATTTTTCAGATGAGGCATCTGCGGTTTTATCCTGAGCAAACGTGTTTAAGCAGAAAATGCTTACGGCAATAAGAGTAATTAACTTTTTCACTGTCATTTTTTTTCGTAAATCTACATATTTATCAAGAAATCTCGTGTTAATTAATAAAAAAGTTGTCAAGCCATACATTTTTTTTGACTTTACACATAGTTCGTTACTTTTGCGTCAATCTAATTATTTTATAATAATATTAATATGGCAACAACAGCAGATATGCGCTCAGGTTTGATTCTAAAAATAGATAACAGCCTTTACACAGTAATTGAATTCGGACAAAACAAGACAGCTCGTGCAGCAGCAAAAGTATGGGCAAAATTGAAAGGTGTTGATAATTCCCGTACCATTGAAGTAACCTGGAATAGTGGAGAAACCGTTTTTCCCGTAAGAGTAGAGAAAAAAGCTTACCAATATTTGTATAAAGATGATACAGGATATAGCTTTATGGATACCGAAACATTCGAACAAATAACAGTTCCTGAAACAATGATTGATGCCCCGGCGTTTCTTAAAGATGGCCAGGAAGTTTCTGTTTTAATTAATGGAGAGACCGATATGCCGATGGGTGTTGAATTGCCAGATAAAATCGTTCTTTTGGTTACTTATAGCGAACCGGGCATGAAAGGTGACACTGCAACAAGAACACTTAAGCCTGCAACTGTAGAAACAGGCGCTACCGTAAACGTTCCACTTTTTGTAAATGAAGGAGAAATGATTAGAGTGAATACCAAAACAGGGGAATATGTAGAGCGCGTGAAATAATGTATTTTTACTGCAAATTTTTATACAAAGGATCGATTTTTTCGGTCCTTTTCCTTTTTTAAAAAATAAGGATTTCGCGCCATTTCGAGTAATTTTCAGGCATTTACCAGCTTTTTTCATCGATTTTATGCCATTTTCAAAGAAATTCTTTCAATTACGTAAACGTTGTAGTGGAGATTTCCTAACTTAGCGGCTCGATTTGAGTTACTTATTTTTTTCATTCAAATTTTCATCATGGACATCAAACAAATTCAAGAGCTTGTAAAGCTAATCAACAAAACATCAATTGGAGAAATCACTATTGAAGAAGATGGAAAAAAAATTACCATAAAACAAAAAAACGATCCTGTTCAAAATATTATCGCAAGTAGTGGCCCATCATATCCTCAAATGGCTGCACCTGCCCCATCTGCTACTCCTATAACGGCAGCTACAACTCAGGAGCTAGCTAAAACCGATTCCAAAATAGACCAATATGTAACGATAAAAAGTCCAATGATTGGCACTTTCTATCGCCAGGCTGGACCGGGTAAGCCTATTTTCGCCTGCGTTGATGACCATATTACTTCGGGAAAAGTGGTTTGTATTATTGAAGCCATGAAACTATTCAATGAAATTGAAAGTGAAGTAAAGGGTAGAATTGTAAAGGTTCTGGTTGAAGACGCCAGTCCTGTTGAATATGACCAACCCTTATTCTTAGTAGACCCGGCTTAATATACTTAAGGCTTCATATTAATATAGTTTCCTTCTAAATTTTACATTCTAATAGATATGTTTAAAAAAATATTAATTGCAAACAGAGGTGAAATTGCACTTCGTGTAATCAGAACGTGCAGAGAAATGGGTATCAAAACTGTTGCCGTTTATTCTACAGCAGATAAAGATAGTCTTCATGTAAAATTTGCTGATGAAGCAGTTTGCATAGGTAAACCATCGAGTTTGGAAAGCTATTTGAATATTCCACACATCATGGCAGCTGCCGAAATCACCAATGCCGATGCTATACATCCAGGTTATGGCTTCTTGGCTGAGAACAGCAAGTTTGCAAAGATTTGTGGCGATCATGGAATTAAATTTATTGGGCCAACTCCGGACATGATTAACTCCATGGGAGATAAGGTTACAGCAAAGGAAACCATGATAAAAGCAGGCGTTCCTGTTGTTCCTGGTGTGGAAGGATTATTAGAAGGTGTTGATCATGCAAAAAAATCAGCAAAAGAAATTGGCTATCCCGTAATATTAAAAGCAACTGCAGGTGGTGGTGGTAAAGGAATGCGTGTAGTTACGCAGGAAAGTGACATTGAAAAAGCATTTGAAGCAGCCAAAACGGAAGCTGCCGCATCTTTCAAAAATGATGGCATCTACATGGAGAAATTTGTAGAAGAGCCGCGACATATTGAAATTCAAGTAGCAGGCGATCAATTCGGAACGGTTTGTCACCTTAGTGAACGCGATTGTTCCATACAACGTAGACATCAAAAATTAGTGGAAGAATCTCCTTCTCCATTTATGACCGATGACCTCCGTCAAAGAATGGGAGACGCTGCCATTAAAGCTGCTCAAGCGATTAATTACGAAAGTGTAGGTACAATAGAATTCCTTGTAGATAAACACCGCAACTTCTATTTCATGGAAATGAATACGCGTATTCAAGTGGAACATTGCGTAACCGAAGAAGTGATCAATTACGATCTTATAAAAGAACAAATCAAAATTGCTGCAGGAGAAAAAATTTCAGGAGATTCCTATTTTCCTAAGATGCATGCCATTGAATGCAGAATCAATGCCGAAGATCCCTATAATGATTTCAGACCAAGTCCGGGAAAAATAACGGTGCTGCATACTCCGGGTGGACATGGCGTTCGTGTAGATAGTCACGTTTATGCTGGCTATGTGATTCCTCCTTACTACGATAGCATGATTGCAAAACTTATAGCTGTAGCCCAAACAAGGGAAGAGGCTATTGATACTATGCACAGAGCGTTAAGCGAATATGTAATTGAAGGCATTAAAACAACCATCCCCTTTCATTTACAGTTGATGCAAAATGAAGACTTTAGAAAAGGGAATTTTACTACTAAGTTTATGGAATCATTCAAAATGAAATAATCCGCTTTAATATAAGTTTGTTTCTATTTTATTGCCGCAATTTTATACATGTCATCACCTTCTCTACATATTCTGATCAATGCGTATCGCCTCATGTATACGGCGAAAGCTATGGCAGATACTTATGAAGCCAATCGAAGCATTTGCAAATATGTTCACAGTACTTCTCGCGGACATGAAGCGATTCAGCTGGCAACTGCTTTTAATTTATTGCCATGTGATTATGTGAGTCCTTATTATCGTGATGAAAGCATCATGCTTGGTTTAGGATTTACTCCTTATCAATTGATGTTGCAATTATTAGCTAAAAGAGATGATATTTTCACCGGAGGAAAAGAATATTACAATCATCCCAATTATCGCGGTGCTGATAAGCCTACCATTATACACCAAAGCAGTGCTACTGGGATGCAGGCTATTCCTACCACTGGCATTGCTCAGGGAATTCAATACTTAGAAAAAATAAAACACGCTTCCTTAACAGCATCTTTTTCACCAGTAGTCATTTGTTCTTTAGGGGACGCCTCTGTTACTGAAGGCGAAGTAAGTGAGGCCTTTCAATTTGCAGCATTGCATCAACTTCCCATCATTTATCTGGTTCAAGACAATGACTGGGGAATCAGTGTAACTTCAGCAGAAGCAAGAACATCAAATGCCTATGATTTTATTGAAGGCTTTAAAGGCATCAATCGTGTAAGCATAGACGGTAGTGACTTCTCGGAATCCTACCAAACCATGAAAAAAGTTATTGATGAGGTAAGAGAAAAAAGACAACCATGGCTAGTGCATGCAAAAGTGCCTTTACTTGGCCATCATACCAGTGGAGTGAGAAAAGATTTTTACAGACAAGAGGAAGAATTGTCTTCGGCTTTCAAAAATGATCCTACACCACTTTTAAGAAAAAAATTATCTGCGTCAGGCATTAGTGAAAACGAACTTCTTGCTATAGAAAAAGAAGCCATTGATAAAGTAACAAAAGATTTTACCGATGCTACTCATGCTGCAGAACCGGATCCTCTTCATGTTGAAGATAAGGTGTTTGTGCAAACACCTGTTATTACTGAAAAAGGAAATCGAAGTCCTGATAACAAAGAAAAAATATTAATGGTAGATGCTGCATTATTTGCGATTCGTGAAATAATGGAAGACTTCCCTGAAGCTATTTTATACGGCCAAGATGTAGGAAGAAGATTAGGCGGAGTTTTTAGAGAAGCCGCTACATTGGCAGAGCAATTTGGCGATCATAGGGTTTTCAATACTGCCATACAAGAAGCTTATATCATTGGCTCAACTGTTGGGATGAGCGCTGTTGGCGTAAAACCAATTGTTGAAGTTCAATTTGCAGATTACATCTATCCGGGGTTCAATCAATTGGTAACAGAAATTTCCAAGAGTTGTTATTTAAGTTGTGGAAAATTCCCTATCCAAACTTTAATCAGAGTTCCCATTGGAGCTTATGGTGGCGGTGGACCATACCATAGTGGAAGTATTGAGAGTACTTTATTGACGATTAAAGGAATAAAGATTGTCTATCCGTCGAATGCCGCAGATATGAAAGGATTAATGAAAGCGGCTTTCCTGGACCCTAATCCTGTTGTAATGCTGGAACATAAGGGTCTTTATTGGAGCAAAGTTCCAGGCACTGAAGAAGCAAAAAACATCGAACCAGATAGAGAGTATATTATCCCGTTGGGCAAGGCTGCAATCGCATTAACTGCAAATGAGGAAGCCATTGAAAATGGAGAAAGCTGTTGCATCATTACATATGGCATGGGTGTGTATTGGTCCAAAGCCGCTGCAAAAAAATTCAACAACCAGGTTGAAGTTATTGATCTCAGAACTTTATTTCCTTTGGATGAAGCCTTGATTTTTGAAAGAGTCAAATTACACAGCAAGTGTTTGATCGTTACAGAAGAACAACAAAATAATTCATTTGCAGAGGCCTTATCAGGAAGAATTTCAAATGCTTGCTTCAAATATCTGGATGCTCCAGTGGAAGTATTGGGTGCATTGAATTTGCCGGCAGTTCCCATGAATACAATACTTGAAAATGCAATGCTTCCCAACGCTGAAAAAGTTGCATCAAGAATAAAATTATTACTAAGCGAATAATTATACCACCAACCAATCAATCAACCAACCATCATCCCATCTTTCATTTGAAGGATGCGATTACTTTTCTTTGCTAAATCTTCATTGTGTGTTACAATCAAAAACGTTTGATCAAACTCGTTTCTTAGATTGATGAAAAGCTGATGTAAATCATGAGCGTTTGCAGAATCTAAATTCCCTGTTGGCTCATCAGCCAATATGATAGCAGGGTTATTAATTAACGCTCTGGCAACTGCCACTCTTTGTTGTTCTCCTCCGGACAATTGCCCAGGTTTATTTTCTAATCTCTGGTTTAATCCCAGATAATCGAGTAGTTCTTTTGCTTTTTTTTCTGTAGCAACTTTATTTTTTCCTCCTATCCAGCCTGGGATACAAACATTTTCAAGTGCTGTAAACTCTGGAAGTAAGTGGTGAAATTGAAAAACGAAACCGATATGACTATTCCTGAAGGCTGCGAGCTTTTTTCCTTTGAGGCTCCCGATATTTTCGCCATTCATGACAATAGAACCATTATCAGGCGCATCCAAAGTACCTAATATGTGAAGCAAAGTACTTTTACCAGCCCCTGAAGCCCCTATAATACTGACAATTTCCCCTTTCTGGATATCCAGGTCTACACCTCTCAGCACTTCGATATTTCCATATTTCTTTTGAATCCCTCTTGCTTTTAACATGAGATAAAAATAACAATTTATCCCTTTAAAGTGTTAATAAATTAAAGAAAATGGACACGGTCTTAAAAACACTTTTGGTAATTTCGCAGTAACCTCTACATTTGCAAAATAAACCCCGTAAGAAAATGTTCTGGACACTTGAATTAGCCTCGCACTTGGAAGACGCTCCATGGCCTGCAACCAAAGATGAATTGATAGATTATAGTATTCGTAGTGGTGCGCCCATTGAAGTAATTGAAAACCTTCAGGAATTGGATGACGAAGGAGAAATCTATGAAAGCCTTGAAGATATTTGGCCAGATTACCCTAGTCAGGAAGATTTTTTCTTTAATGAAGATGAATATTAAAATTCCTATGGTTTACCATATTTCAAAACCGTTCTATTAAAGGACGGTTTTTTTAA
The DNA here is from genome assembly GCA_943330875.1 of Chitinophaga pinensis. Classification (GTDB taxonomy): domain Bacteria; phylum Bacteroidota; class Bacteroidia; order Chitinophagales; family Chitinophagaceae; genus Ferruginibacter; species Ferruginibacter pinensis_G. The sequence continues at coordinate 3,502 of CALQJK010000047.1, read as the reverse complement.
TGCCTATGATTGCCGATTTGAAAATCTGAATTTAAAATAAATCAATACCATGGAGAGAACACAAATAATAGAGTTGCAAATAATCACAGGTAATATTCCTTTCAGCACACCATAGACTACCCATATAATAGTACTTACAAAAACAATCAGCATCATAAAGAGATTCAAATCTTTAACACTCTTCGTCTTCCAGGTATGTACAACCTGAGGAATAAAGGTAAGACTACTCAAAGCTGATCCAATATGCCCTATGACTTCTGTTGTATCCATTAGGTTCGTTGGTTGGTTGATTCGTTGATTCGTTGATTCGTTGATCGGATGATTGATCGGATGATTGAGTAATTCTTTGATTAGGCGATTCGATCATTATTGGTTTCAACAATCCTTCAACCTTTCAACAACCTTTCAACAATCTTTCAACCCTTCAACAACCTTTCAACCCTTCAACAACCCTTCAACAATTATTTCTCCATTTGCTCTATAACAGCATTAGTCACACCGGTAAATGAAAAACCACCATCATGAAAAAGATTCTGCATCGTAACCATTCTTGTGTGATCGCTAAACATCACTACACAATAATTAGCACAATCTTCTGCACTGGCGTTACCCAGAGGACTCATTTTTTCTGCATAGTTGATAAAGCCATCAAAACCCTTTACGCCACTCCCTGCAGTTGTACGGGTCGGCGACTGTGATATGGTATTCACTCTGACATGTTTTTTTACACCATAATGATAGCCAAAACTGCGAGCTACACTTTCCAATAAAGATTTGGCATCAGCCATTTCATTGTAATCAGGAAAAACTCTTTGAGCAGCGATATAGCTTAATGCAATAACACTACCCCAATCATTAATAGCATCTTTTTTCATACAATTCGCCAACACTCTATGCAAACTCATTGATGAAATTTCAAACGTTTTTAAATTATGCGCATAATCAATTTCCGTGTAATGTTTTCCTTTACGCACATTCAAACTCATCCCAATAGAATGAAGAATAAAATCAAAACCCCCACCGAAATGCTCCATCGATTTGGTGATTAAATTATCTACATCTTCTGCATTACTTACATCACAAGCAATTACAGGAGCATTTATTTTCTCAGCCAACTTATTTATTTCTCCCATACGCATGGCCACAGGAGCATTGGTTAAAACAATCTGTGCCCCTTCTTCATGACACTTTATAGCCGTTATCCAAGCAATTGATTTTTCATCAAGTGCGCCAAAAATGATTCCTTTTTTTCCTTTCAAGAGATTGTTGCCCATAATTGATAATTATTTCTTTGATTATTTAAGATTTGTAAAATTAATTGTTCTCGTTCAATTTCCTATCATCTCTTTTGCATTCTCTAAAGCTGCTGCAGTTGGCTTTTCTCCTCCCAGCATTTTCGCAATCGTTACAATGCGTTCTTCTTTATTCAGCACACTTACTCTTGTCGATATTTTATTTCCCTGAACTTCTTTATATACAAAATAATGACTTGTTGCACGAGCCGCAATTTGAGGCTGATGTGTAATGGCAATCAACTGATGTGCCGCAGACAAATCTTTCATAATGAGCCCGACTTGCTTGGCGGCTTCTCCACTAATACCTGTATCAATTTCATCGAAAATCAAAGTTGGCAAAGATAATTTTTGTGCCACCAAAGATTTTATACTTAACATCAATCTGCTCAATTCCCCGCCACTGGCCACTTTCCCCAATGGCTCAAATTTGTTGCTCTTATTGGCATCAAATAAAAAATCAATGCTGTCCATACCTGTAGAAGTGATATCCGTCGGATTGATTTGTACTTTCAATTTGGCATTAGGCATTCCCACTTTCACTAATAAGTGATTCACTTGATCAACAAAGCTATCAACCTGTGCCAATCTGTTTGTAGAAATTTTCTTTGCAATAACAACACAATCTTCAAGTGTTTTTTTCTCTGCTAATTCCAATTTTTCAATTGAAGTAAAAACATCAGCATAACTTTCTAATTTCAATTGCAAAGAGGTTTTTATTTGTAATAGCTCTGCAGTTGAATGAACGCCGTGTTTTTTCAGGAGCTTATACCCATCTGAAATCCTGTCATTTATTACAGCTATCCTATCAGCATCATATTTTATTCCATGGTCAATTTGTACAAGTTCAGATGAAATATCCTGTACTTCTATAGAAACACTTGTTAATCTTTTAGAAAGATCTTCAATTGCTGCATGAAAAGATTCAAGCGTTTTTAATTTATTGGATAAAGATTTCAGCTGGTGAACAAGAGGATGTTCACTTTCACTTAATGAGGAATAAATATTTTCCAGTTGCAGTTTGATATTTTCTGCATTGTTCAGTAACTGGAGCGCTGCATCCAATTGCTCTAATTCGTTTTCCTGCAAGGATAATTCCTCCAACTCTTCAAACAAAAATGTATGATAATCCAATTCTTTATTAGCCAAATCTTGTTGCTGTCGCAATTGAAACAATTCCTTTTTTACACTAGTATAAGATTCAAATTTCTCTTTTATACTGAACAACAGAAGGCTATTGCCCGCAAGAGCATCCAATACCTCACGCTGGAAATTTTCCGAACTAATTTCAAGTGTATCAAATTGCTGGTGAAGATCTACAAGAAAAATGCTTAATTGTTTTACCTGAGAAAGATTTACCGGAGTATCGTTTATAAAACTTCTTGATTTTCCATTTGAAGTAATTTCTCTTCTAATAATTATTTCCGGTTCAAGATCTAATTCATGCTGCATGAAAAAATCACCAACCAGCTCATTGTTATTTAATTTAAAACGCCCCTCAATAACACATTTTTTGGTAGTGTCGTGCAACACACCGCTATCTGCTCTTTGACCCAAAATCAAATTCAATGCGCCCATCAAAATACTTTTACCTGCACCTGTTTCACCGGTAATAATATTTAACCCAGATGAAAAATTTACTTCCAATTCATCTATGATAGCATAATTCTGTATGTGTAGTTTGGATAACATTTTAGTGAGGCAAATTACTGAAAACTATTTTGTAATAGACAAGAAAATTATCGAAAAGAATAGTTGTTTTAACAGCTCCTCCATTTTCAACCTTTCAACCATCTTTCAACCCTCTTTCAACCTTTCAACCCACTTTCAACCATCTTCAACCATCCTCCCTTCTTCCCAAAAAAAAAGTCCACCTTAATTGATGAACTTTCGAATGATATAAAAAGGATATTTTTTATTTTACTTCAATAGCATCTGCCAAATCAGCATCTGCCAAGATACGTCCGCAGTTTTCGCAAACCATGATTTTCTTACGTAATTTGATTTCACTTTGCTTTTGAGGAGGTATAGCATGGAAACAACCACCGCAACTATCTCTGTCAACAGGAACAACTGCCAATCCATTACGATAGCTTTTACGAATACGATCGTAACTTGCTAGTAAACGCTCATCTACATGGCTTCTTGCTGATGCAGCATCTTTGTTATAATGCGTCTCTTCTTTTTCTGTTTCTTTAATAATTTTTTCT
>CALQJK010000046.1:0-10558 GCA_943330875.1 Chitinophaga pinensis | reverse complement strand
CGCCTCACAAAAAAGCTCCGAAATTTATTTTCGGAGCTTTTTTGTGAATCGGGTTGAGTATTATTTTATAAGAATAACAGTACCTGTTTTTTCTATTACTTTACCATTTTTATCAGTTCCTTTTACTGTCCAGACGTAAGTTCCAGATGCTTGTGCTCTTCCTTGGAATCTACCATCCCATCCTTTTAGCCATTGATTGGTTTCGAAAATTAATTGTCCTAATCTGTTGTAGACTCTGAAATAATCTGTAGCAGCAATTCCGACTGGTATCACTCTGAATATTTCATTCAATCCATCACCATTAGGAGAGAAGGAGTTAGGGATGTAGTAAGTAGGTCCGTCATAAATTTTAACGAATACGGTATCGTATCCTGCACATCCTCCAACATCTTTAGTTTGCAGGAAAAATAATTGATCACTGTTGAGTATAACCGTTGGGCTTGGAATAGTTGCAAGTCCTGTAATAGGAGCCGTAGGCGACCATTCGAAGCTTACACCTCCTGAACCCATTAGAGTAAATAGTTCTCCCTTTACTGCAATGGTATCACGCCCTGCATTTGTAATTACTTTTGGTAAAATCCTTACGTTTACGATTGCAGTGTCTGCACAATTATTGACAGGGTTTATTGCAATTAATTGATAAGCTCCTGACGCACTTATATGTGTTGGGTTTACAACAGGGTTATTGTTTATTGTCCAGTTAGGCGTTAGTGTAGTGGTGGTGTATTGCTCCTCCAGATTAACGGCAGTGCCATAACAACTGTCAATATATTTGTCATTTCCAAGAGACAATCTGGGATTGATGGTAATGGTATAAGTATTAGGAAGTCCTAAGCAATTATTTACTGTTGGTGTAACAGTAATGGTAGCCGTAGGCGATGCTGCATTATAACTGGTTAAAAATGAAGGGACATTATTTATTCCTGTCGCGGCTAATCCATTAGAAGGATCGCTGTTTGTCCAGGTGAAAGTTCCACCGACAGGATCACTGACGAAGATTTTAATGGCACTATACGATTCACTACAAATGCTTTCGTCTGAAGGAGTTACAACTGTTGGAGTAGGATGAACCGTAATCGTATAGTTACTAGGGATTCCGGTACAAGTATTTAAAGTAGGCGTAACTGTTATAGTTGAACTTATGGATGCGTTTGAAGTGTTAGTAGCTGTAAATGTAGTGATATCAGCGGTTCCGTTTGCTGCCAGACCAATATTAGTATTGCTATTTGTCCAAGCGAAAGTTCCACCTGCAGGTGTGCTTGTGAAATTTGTCTGAATGGTGTTATCTAAATTACAAATAGCAAAACTAGCCGGTACATTAACTTTCGGAGAAGGATTAATAGTAATGATATAACTGCTTGAAAGTCCAATACAGCCGTTAGCTGTAGGTGTAACGGTGATGGTTGGGGTAAGTGTAGCTGTAGAATTATTAGTTGCATTAAAAGTAGCAATGTCAGCTATTCCTGACCCTGGGATGCCGATAGTCGCATTGCTATTCGTCCAGGTGAATGTTCCTCCTGCAGGCGTAGAGAGGAATGTTGTGGCTGGTATATTGTCGCCGTTACAAACGGTTATGTTCGTTGGAACAGCAACAGTAGGCGGAGCTGATACGGTTATAGTTACATTAAAGGAAGAACCAGCAGAAATACTTCCAGTTGCTGTTGTTGGGGTTACGGTATAGGAAAGTATTTGATCGATTCCAGTATTGTTACTGAGGGTTTGTACAATCGAATCTTGTGGGATAGTTACAGAAGTTTCTCCGTTAACATCAGTAGAAGATGCTACCGTCCAGATGTATTTTGTGCCTGCAGGTACAATGGTTGTTGGCGGAAAATTTACCGGATTGAAATGATAGGTAGTTCCACTGCAAATCGTAGCAATTTGATTTGGAATTAATGGGATAGGGTTTACAGTCACTACAATATCAAAAGATGATCCTATACAACTTCCGGTAATTCCAGAAGTTGGGGTAACGGTATAGGTTACTGTTTGAGGGGTATTATTACTGTTTATAAGTGACAATTGGCTAATGGCCGACAGCGGTGTAATGGTTTGATTAGAAGTCCCGGAAATATTAATATTATTTGAGACAGTCCAGGTATAAGTTGTACCAGCTGGTACGAGGGTGTCTGTATTGTTATTGTTTGGTGTTATGTTAAATCCAGATCCTGTCCAGATGGAAAGGCTTCGATTTGGAATAACTGGTTTAGGGTTTACATTTACTATAACGTTAAATGGAGCACCTGGGCAATTTGCTATAGTGTTAGGTGTAACGGTATAGGTTACTTGTTGTACAGTATTTGAATTATTAGTGAGTGTTTGACTAATGGTGTTTCTTCCTATGGCTTCAGCCGATTGCCCAGAAACATTTGTATTAGATGCGACTGTCCAAGTATAAGTTGTCCCTGCAGGTACTATTGTTGAAGGAGAGGCATCTGTAGGATTTACGGTAAATATATTTCCACTGCAGATGGTACTTGACTGGTTTTGTATTAATGGTTTTGGATTAACCGTTACATTAATGGTGAATGTTGCACCTGCACAAGCCCCTGTTGTTCCAGAAGTTGGAGTAACGGTATAGATTACTTGCTGAGGCGTATTGGAATTATTGGTTAGCGTTTGACTAATAGAATTTTGTGGTATAGATTGGTTGGAAGCTCCTAAAACATTTGCATTAGTTCCAACCGTCCAGGTGTATGTAGTTCCTAAAGGAATTATAGTCAAAGGAGAAGCGGCATTTACAGGAGTTACAGAAAAGGGTAATCCGCTGCAAATGGTTTGATTACTTTGATTAGGGATAAAAGGTGTTTGATTAATGATGACATCAATTTGCGCACGAGGACTTTCACCACAAGCAAGTGTTTGTGTAACAAAATAAGACGTGGTGCCAGGATTAGCAGTTGTTGGCGTTGGATTTGGCGTTGCAGAAGATGTTACACTAGTTGCTGAAGTATACCAAGACAAAGTTGATCCAGTAATATGAGTAACTGAGTCAGCTAGAGAGATGGTTACTGGTTGTCCGGCACAATATATTAATGGTGTTTTTACAACAGGAGCGGGTACAGAACTTATTATGGAAACTGTATCATTAAAAGGAGCTCCCACACATGCGCCTGCAGTTGGCGTAATGCTGTAGATGACTTGTTGAGTCGTCGTGCTTGAATTAGTGAGTATTTGACTAATGTTTGTTTGTGCTACGGGTTGATTGGTAGCGCCTGTGATACTTGGATTATTTAAAAGAAGCGTCCAGGTATAAGTAGTTCCAGAAGGCACAATTGTTGCAGGCGAAGCATCTGCTGGACTTGTAATAAATGCTGTTCCGCTGCATGCAGAAGTGCTTTGATCTTGTATTAAAGGCTTCGGATTTACGTTAACAGTAATGGTAAAAGTTGCTCCGACACAGTTGCCTGTAGTGCCAGAAGTAGGTGTAACGGTATAGACTACCTGTTGTGCAATATTTGAAATGTTCGTAAGTGATTGACTTATGGAAGTTAGTCCAGTTGTTTGATTGCTGAATCCCGTAACATTTGCATTAGCTGCAACAGTCCAGGTATAAGTAGTTCCTGTAGGAATCACAGTTAAAGGAGAAACGGCATTTGCCGGAGTTACAGAAAAAGCAACTCCACTACAAATGCTGGCAGTTTGATCAGGAATAATTGGTGTTGGGTTGATCGTTACATCAAGTTGTGCTCTTGGGCTTTCTCCGCAACTTAAACTTTGAGTAACATAATAAGATGTTGTTCCGACTGCAGCAGTTGAAGGCGTAAGCGTAGCTGTTCCGGTTCCTGTTCCTGAAGCTGCAGTATACCATAAGTATGTCGCTACTGTAAGTCCTGTTGCAGTAAGAGCTGTAGCTATTGAATTTTGACAGAGAGAAATTGGAGAGGTTGTAGGAGCAGCAGGAACTGCAGATGTTATTGTAGCAGTAACTGCTGTTCTTGTTTTGGAAATACAGTTAGTGATAGTATCTCTTGCTTCTGCGTAATAAGTTGTAGTTGTGGAAATTACTGGAGTGGTGAAAGTATTTGTTCCTGTACCATTTGGTAGAGGGGTGTTACCTGTCGGGACACTGTACCAATCTATTTTTTGTCCTGCTGGAACGGCTGTTGCAGAAAGTGTAAAAGATCCAGGCAAGCATTTTGTTCCGGGTGTTGTTATTGTTGGAGCATTTGGCACAGAATTTATAGTAACGGTAAAAACGTTTCTCGGTAAGGGAGTGCTACAACCACCTAATGTGTCTTTAATAACAGCATAGTAAGTAGTATTTGCTAAGAGTGTAGGATGGTATGATGTGGAATCTTTAAAAAGAAGTGTTCCATTAGTAGCAGCACTATATAGCTGAAGTATTTGTCCTACCCCAAGTGAGCCGGCAGAAATAGTAGCTACGCCGCGTCCACATAATGGCAAAGCAGTTATGGTAGGCATTGTAGGTACTGCATTTACTTTTACATGAATTGGGGTGCTGTCACTTTCCAGGCAGCCCACTTTTTGAGTAATATAATAAATAGAATCTCCAACTGCTGCTGTATTTGGTGTAAAGGAATTACCTGTGGCAATTAAGGCACCTGTTGTATTTGAATACCATTGAATGGTAGCATTGTATAATCCGGCTCCCGTGAGTGTAACTGGAGATGTTTGACATACAGTAACTTGATTGGCAATAGATAAAGGCAAACTAGATAGTGTAGGTTTTATGAGTGTTTTATTTACCCGAATTGTATCTACCCAAATGTCGGTTCCTGTTGTTCCGAAAAAGTTTTTATAAAACGACTTCATTATATAAATCATGGTGTCTCCTTGACCAATGGAACTAGTAGGAGTACATACACGGGGAAAGGTTACTTTGTAAGATCCATTTCCTAAATCAAGTGTATCGCCTAAGGAAATAAGATTTCCAGAAGTATCATAAAGTCTTATACTATCCAAAAGTGTGGCACCTCCTTTTGGTACAAATCTCCAGCTTTCATTCATGTTAGTAGAGCCCCAAACATCAGAAGCTTTTCTTCCAGGTGCCATTGTGGCTTTCGTTCTTGATAAATCTTGAATTCCAATCATTGCTCTGCCTTGAAGATTATTCGGCGCAGGTGCTGTTGGGGCATTCCAAGTTGAACATCGCTGGATGCTATTTACAAAAACCTCAACAATGTTAACTCCTTCATATAAAACAATTTGGTGCGTATTTTCAATTAAGGTGTTGCAACTAAATAGCGGTAATTTGTAATAACTAATGATAAATTTCCTATGAGGACGCGTGCCCACAACTTCTGTTTTGATTTGACAAGTTGGGGAATTCGGGATTTTTTTTGTAATGTCTAAATCATGATACGGCCCCATGATTATAGCACTGTCATATAATGTACTTGGAAGATTTTGAGGGGTTCCTGTAGTAGCACTTAAAAAGCCCCCCCCATTTAATATGCCGTAGTGTGATAGGCTACTTGCTCTAGATACATTGAATGAAATCATGCCATTCCCATTTACAATTAGGCTTGTGTAGGCTCTGCCATAAAAATAGAAGGTAAAGCCAATAGGTATAACTGGAGAATAAACATCATCCGTATTGATATTAGTTGTAGCTCCAGGGGTGCTTACTTCAGTAGGAGGTTGGAAGCCGCAAGCTGAATTTGCACTAAGCGGATTAATATCGTAGTCAGATGATAAGCGACTATCTCTTACGTTTGGAATTGTTTGTATCAGATCAATACACAGATTTCCAGCGCATACAGTAGTATCTTTTATACAGTTGGAAGAGAATTGAGCTTTCGAAAAAAGTGAGAATGTGAATAACGATAAAAGTAAAATTATTTTTTTCATATCCAAAAATTGTTTTTTCTATTATTTATTGCAGGGGTTAATTTATAAATCTTCTATTTAATATTTTCAACGAAGAAATGCACTGAAATTTCATTCCTTTTTGGTATGATTTTACCATAGGCATTTCAAGAGATTCTTTAGGGTAAAAGATTAATAAGATTATGGGGATTAAAGATAACTAAAATTAACTTTTTATTAAAAATAAAACCCTATTTCAATCAATAAATCACTTGTAATTAGTTAAAGGGCGAATTGTATATTGTAAATAAATAATACAATAGTACATAGCAAAGCATTTAAATTAGGAAGAAGTGCTTATTCTCCGGTTGTGATTGCAGGAATGATAATTTTACTTTGATGTAATTTATCATGAAAAATCCGGATAATTTCTTTTTTAAAATCAGTTTTTTCCGCGTTTGGTATGGATAAAAATTGTTGAGGATTTTTGTCGATTAAGGGGAACCAGGAACTCTGAATCTGGATCATTATTTTGTGTCCTTTTTTAAAGGTATGAGCAATGTCGTTCAAGTTTAATTTGACCGTTATTATTTTATTGGGCTCAAAAGGTTCTGGCTTTTCCAAACTGTTTCGGAATTTGCCTCTCATGACTTCTGCTCTTACTAATCTTTGGTACCCTGCCATTTGAAATCCTTTTGGGGCATTTTTGAAATTGGGTTGGTTGTCGGGAAGCACGTCGATTATTTTTACAATAAAATCAGCATCAGTACCGGTAATGCTTACCTGCAGATCAGCTACTATTTGGCCTATAATAGTGAGGTCGTTTTTTAAAGGGGTAGTTTGATAAAAAAGCACATCTGGTCTTGAATAGGCGAAGCGCTGGTCTTCAGCCATGTAATCATTGTTACGATTGCCATAGATGCCGGCTGTATAAGGAACTGGTTTGTTGGGGTCGCTGGTATATTCGTCAAAACTATTCTCCATTTTTGCTGCTTCTTCTGATAATATTCCGTCATTATTTAGGTAGTAATTTTTCGGGGTAATGTTCTTTGGAGGCCATGATGAGTATGAGGTCCATTTGTTTGTTCCTGTTTCAAATACTGTCGCTTCATTAATCTTAAAACTGTCTTTGTCTTTAAGATAATAATTAAAAAAAGTAGTTTCCATAGAGTCCTGAAAAGTATTGCTTGTGTTGCTGCCAAAATTATGAGAAGCATATTGTTTCCACTCTGCAGCTTCCCAGGCGCCATGCGTCCATGGTCCGATAACCAATTTGCAATTATTATGCAGTTCGCCCTTTTCAATGGCTTTATAAGTTTGCAATGTTCCAAAAAGATCTTCTGCATCAAACCAGCCTCCAACAACTAATGTGGGTATGGTGATGTTGTTGAGATGCGATCTGATATTTCTCGATTGCCAATACTCGTCGTAGGTGTCATGCTTCAAATATTCATCCCAGATATTACTCTTGTGGTTAAAATAATTTTCAGCCTGGGTATTTTTTATAGGCCCAAGTTGATTAAAAAATTCATAAGCATCTTTTGTATTGTATTTAAACAAATTGCTTTCATAACTTTTTGTTGGTCCGCTTCTTGGCTTTCCAAAATAATTCATAAAAGTAAAATTGTCGAGAAGAAAAAATGCGCCATTGTGGTTTACATCATCTCCTTCAAACTCATCCGTAACAGGTGCTTGCGGGCTAACGGCTTTTATTGCGGGATGAGCATCAAGTAAACTTGCAGTTGCATAAAACCCAGGGTAGGAGATACCGTATACGCCTACACGCCCGTTGTTATTTTTGATGTTTTTTAATAGCCATTCTATTGTTTCATAAGTGTCAGTGCTTTCATCTGTTTGTTTTTTTGATTTGTTTTTGATGTAGGGGGTTGCTTCTAGATTATTCCCTTCACTCATGTATCGGCCTCTCACATCCTGATAAACAAAAATGTATTTTTCTTTCATCAATCCTGGGTTGGGTCCAATTCGTTTTGCATAATTGGTATCGCCATATGGTCCACAGGAATATGGGGTTCTCTCCATTAGAAAGGGGTATTTTTCTTTGTTATCTTTTGGAGTGTAGATGACTGTATATAATTTAACACCATCTCTCATTATAATGGTCGTATCTATTTTATTGTAATTTTCTTTTACAAAATCATCTAGATCCTGAGCATTGGTTATTCCTGTTATGAAAAGAAAAAAAAGCAGCAGAAGTGTTTTCATTTTTGATGAGGTTGTTTTGATGATTGTAAATTTAAACATTAATGTCATGGTTCGTACCTGGTTCGTGCATGGTTCGTACCATGGGCAGTAAATCTAAAAGTAGTCAATAATTACTTTACTCCTTGATAATTGTATTACATTAGCGCATCTTAATTTAATAAATATATGGAGATGCCGCTGCAAACTATTGATGCCTATTTTACCGCTTTTGTTGAAAGAGATTTCAATAAAATGAAGTCATTTTATCATCAAGAGGTAAGCTATTTCGACCCGCTTTGTGGATATTTAAATGGGCTGCAGGTGGTCAGCATGTTTGAGGTTATTTATGGCTGCTTGAATGATTTTAAGTTAGAAAAAACGGCTGTCAGAGATCAAGGGGATGGGTATTTCATTATTGATTTCATTGTTTTTTATACCTCTCTGAAGACTGGGAATAAAATCGCCCTTAACATAAAAGCCTTTTTAAAACTTGAAGACCAAAAGATTACGGAACAAAGCCACGGGTATAGTTTGCATAATCTTTTCAAGCAAGAGTATGGCTTTGCAGGATGGTTGTTGGGTTGGAATCGATTTTATCAAAACCGCATCAAAATTCAAACAAGAAAGAAAATCTTAAATAGTATTATTCCACTGAAGTGATCTTGATGATATTTGTTGGCAAATGCAGTTCAACCGGCGTACTTCCTGTATTAATGACCACATCTCCAATATTCAGGAATCCTCTTTTTTTGAGAATAGTAATTTGATCAAAAATGATTTCATCCAGACTTTCTTCTTCTCCATAATAAAAAGCTCTAACGCCCCAGCTCAAACTTAATTGACTGATAAGACTTCTTTCTTTGCTGAAAATATAGAGCGGAGATTTTGGCCTGTAACTACTGAGCATAAACGCAGTATAGCCACTTTGCGTCATTCCGATTATCGCATTGGCACGTGCGTCATTTGCCAATTTGCAAGCACTGTAGCAAATCGCATCACTTAGGTAGGAAGGGGAGTGAGGTTGCGGGGTTAATATTTCATCTTTATTGAAATCATAAACGGTGCTTTCCACCCCAAGAATAATTTTACTCATCATTTCAACAACCAGCGTTGGATAACTGCCCATTGCGGTTTCGCCACTTAGCATTACGGCATCAGCACCTTCCAATACAGCATTGGCTACATCGCTAACTTCACTTCTGTTGGGCTTGGTTCTGTCCATCATGCTTTCCATCATTTGGGTAGCTACAATTACAGGTTTTGCACGATGCATGCATTTACGGATAATGTCTTTTTGAATAACAGGCACTTGTTCAACAGGAACTTCAACACCGAGATCGCCGCGCGCTACCATCACACCATCACTTTCGTTAATGATATCACGGAGATTACGAAGTGCTTCAGGCATTTCTATTTTTGCAATAACTTTTATTTTACTTTTTTTATCAGAGATTATTTTTTTTAATTCGATGATATCAACAGCTTTTCTTACAAATGAAAGCGCTACCCAGTCTAAGTTTTGTTCAATAATAAATTCAAGATCTGCCAGATCTTTTTCTGTTAATGAAGGCATTGACAATTGGCTATCGGGAAGGTTTACTCCTTTTTTTGGCAACAGAATTCCACCAAGAAGTACGACAACTCTAATCTCCGTTTCATTCAATATTTCTTTTACTTTCACTTCCATTTTTCCGTCATCCAGAAATATTCGCTCTCCCGGCTTTACATCTTTTGTAAGATTTGGATAAGAGACGTAAAGAATATCTTTATTGCCTGTTATTTTTTTTGTTGTAAAAATAAATTCATCACCTGTAGCTAATTCAATCTTACCATTTTCCAAATCACCAACCCTAAGTTTTGGCCCTTGTAAATCTCCAAGTATGGCAATATTAAAAGGCTCTGTTTTAATAATCATTCTGATTCTGTCGATAACTGTTTTTTTGTCCTCATGTGAGCCATGCGAAAAATTCAATCTGAATACATTTACGCCTGCTCTCACCAATGCCAGGAGTCCTTCATAACTATCGCATGCAGGACCAACTGTAGCAACAATTTTTGTTCTTTTATGAGAGTGAATAATTCCTGCTTCCTGGTCCATCCCTTCGTGTAAATACTTCTCAATGTTCTTGCTCATTCTAGCTATTTGTTTTTTTTAGGTGTGATGATATCTTTAAATATTGGTAAATGGGGGTGTTAAGTTGATAATGTTTTTACAATAGTTAGTAATTCTTTATTTATTTTCTGTTTCTTTTTTACGGCTTCATTTAACGGGATGTAGTGCATTTTGTTGTTTACAATTCCAACGAATACATTGTGTTTGCCTTCTATTAAACATTCTACAGCATGAAATCCCATTCGGCTTGCTATCACACGATCTGTACAAGTAGGTGAACCACCTCTTTGTATATGACCAAGTATGCATACTCTCACTTCTAAAGTGGGTATTTTATCTTTTAAATAAACAGATAAATCGTTTGCTCCTCCAAATTCAACACCTTCAGCCACAATAATAAGATTAACCAGTTTTTTTCTTTTTTATTTTTCTTTTAATGACTTTACGATTTCATCTACATCAGTTTTTCTT
>CALQJK010000045.1:0-10582 GCA_943330875.1 Chitinophaga pinensis | reverse complement strand
GTTTTTTCGATTTGTTGTAATGAATATACAGCTGGCTGACTAGGATTGTAAACCGGAATATCTTTTGTGTGTTTATTCTTCTTGATGTATTGTTTTATTTTCTTTGCAAATTCAACATTACTACTATGACCGGGTCTGTTTGCAATAATGTGCGCTTTGATAGGGTAGCCAATTAAAGCGAGATCACCGATAACATCCAGTAATTTATGTCGTGCAGGTTCGTTGGGGAAACGTAGTTCTAAGTTGTTTAAGTAGCCTTCTGTTTTTACTTCCACTTTTGTCCTGCCGAATGCTTTTGCCAATCTGCTCATTTCTTCTTCTGTAACAGGTTTGTCAACAACCACGATGGCATTATTGATATCGCCTCCTTTTATAAGATTATTATCAATCAACATTTCTAATTCGTGAAGAAAACAAAATGTTCTACAAGGTGCAATTTGTGATTTAAATTCACTTATATTTTTCAGGCTTGCATGTTGTGTGCCTAAAACGCTGCTGTTGAAGTCTATCAGCGTAGTGATTTCATAATTTGTAGCGGGAAGGGCAGTCATCTCTACTCTTTTATTTTCGTCATAGAACGAAATATTCGTATCGATACAATACCAAGCTTTTGTGGCATCCTGTTCCAACACTCCTGCATTTTCAATAATTTCAATAAAGGGGCCGCTGCTTCCATCAATAATGGGAATTTCCGGTCCGTTCACTTCAATCAGACAATTGTCAACACCCATTCCGACCAATGCTGCCAAAATGTGTTCAACTGTGCTCACTTTTACTTCTCCAAGTTCCAAAGTAGTACCTCTGGAAGTGTCAGTTACAAGATCGCAATCGGCCTTAATAGGAAGAGTTCCAACGAGATCAATTCTTTGAAAATGAAAACCATATCCAGGATTGGCCGGTTTGATGGTCATGTCTACATTAATCCCAGTATGCAATCCTGTGCCTGAAATACTAATAGAGCTGGCTAATGTATGTTGCTTATCCGGGTTAAAATTTTTATCCATATAGGTTTGATAAATTCGGGCGAAGTTACCCTAAAAAAACCTTAAATCAGCGAAATAGCACTTCTTAATAGTTAAAATTGAATCCTGAAACTGCCAAAAATGCCAAATTTACTGCTACTTGGCATAGTAGTACTATTGGGTGAAATGTTCCATACAAGGTCAATTCTGCATACTTTAAAAATATTATCAATGCCTGTACCTATCTCTGTATACATGTGGTTGTTTAATGATTTGAAGTACTTATCGGACCCATTCAATTGTTTATTTTCATCACTTAAGCTTCCCCAAACAGACTTGATATTCCAGAATTGTCTCCATTTCAATTTTCGCGTAATTGGAATGAATTTGAAAATACCAGAACCGATTTGATGTTCAAGGTTAATGCCTGCATACTTATCGCTCAAATATTCAAATCTGTTCATTAGGTTTAAGGAGCTGCTGCTATAATAATAAATATCATTTCCCAAATGGTTTTCCAAAAATGCAAAAGGTAAAACACCCTTGATAGTCCCTCCATAAACTTTCACGGACAATCTACCCAACGGATTTATTTTTATATCATCACTTACAGCAGCAGTAATTTTAGTATAATTGTTTTTACTGTTTAATACGCCTGAAATTCCTTTTGTAAAAGTGACTTCAGAAATCGGGTATTTTGACCCAAGAGAATAACGAAAATAATCCCAATTCAGAAATTGTTCCAGGTAAGCGAATCTGATTTTAAATGCTATTTCAAAGGAAGTTAAGAGGTCTGATGTACCATCTAAATAATTGAGTTTGCTTGGAAGGTATTTTAAGGGTTCAAAAGATCGGTTTGAAAAGTATAGTCCTGTAGAAAATCCATTTCCCCAATCTTTATTGATATCGATTTTTTTGTCCTTTAACCGAATAAATTTTTGGCCGACATTGGGTTTTTTTATGGCCAGTGAAAAGATATTATCCTGACTTACTTGTCCAATCTCACTTATGCCATTATCAATATCTTCAGAAATAGAGGCGTGTAGGATTAATCTATTGGGATCTCTGTTTGCAATCCAGTAAGCTTCTGCTTTTCCTTTAAACGCATTGTCTTTGGTGCCATAAGCCAGGTAGCCATGCAAATAAATAGTTTTAAACAATTTGGTATTTGTTCCTAAATCAAATCTAAATCGATAACCTTCCCAGGAATTATTACTGATCCAGTTGAACCATGGTCCGATTTCAAACATCCCAACATTTTTATATCCTGTTCCAATAAAGCGTAATGTTTTTTGTAGTTTTTGATACTTTGGCATTGCCAGTAATTTGTCTACCGTTTCATAAATCTGCTTCTCATTTTTAGAAAGAGAATCATGTCTTAAGGTTGTCCAATTTGAATCTGCCTGATGGATAGCTTGAGCATTTTTTTCTACAAGTTCTTCTGTTTTCTGGGTACTAAGTTCCTTTGTAATAGAGTCGCTATTTATGATAATATTTCTGTATGATGTAGTTTTTCTTCCAATCAGGGTCAACGATTTTTTGCCGAAAGCATTAAAATCTGCAAAGAATTTATCTCGACCTAAAAAGAAAGTAGTATCATCAATTTTGGTATACTCCTGAACGATTCCTATTCTTGAAATAAAGTTAATATTCGCGTCTTTTCCAAGGAACATGGAGATTTTAGTTACAACAAAAGTACCAGCTCTAACCCAGGCTTCTCCTTCAAATACATTTTCTCCTGCTCTTTTTGGTTTGAAAATAAAATGGAATGTTTTTTTGTTATCCATAATTTGGGTATCAGCAACAGAAAAAGTATAATAAAAATCACCATTGTCATTAAAAGGGCTGATAAAATCTTTTCCCAAAACGCTGATGTAGTTGTCAAAAATATTTACGTTTTGATTCATCACGCCGAGGAACTTTGTTATGCTTTCGTTTTCTAATCCTTTTAAACTTAAGGCCTTAATATTCTCATGTGTTTTTTTAGGTGATTTCTGAAAACTATAATCGCTGATGCTCTCGACCAGGTAAGCGGGTAAAAAAGGTTCTGGTTCTGATGAACTATCTAAATGGTCAAAAACAAATCCAAATGGTTTAAAAATAAAATTATTTTTTAGTTTTTTTGCATTAAAATTCTTTACGTCTATTTCTATTTTATTGTAGGCTTCATAGGCATAGTTTTGTTTTTTTGTTCTATCGAAGTATTTCTTTTTACTCATTATTTTTTTCCATAAAAACAAACCTTTATTAATTTTTAATTTCACCACAACTTCTCCAGTTTTCCCATTTCTTTCCAAAGGGATAGTAAGTGTATTTTTAGTATCAATCAAATTTAACGGAATGGCGAATGTTTCGTACCCTATATAACTTACCATTAAAGTATCGTTATTGAGATTTTCTATATTGAACCGAAAGTTTCCTGAGCTATCTGTAATCTTCCCGCCTCCATTTTTTTTTAAATAAACAGAAGCAAAACCAATGGGCTCTTTTGTTAACCCATCTTGTATCGTTCCATGAAGGTATTCAGTTTGGGAAAAGACCAGCGTTGATAAAAAAGATAAGAGTAGTAGAAGGAATACTTTTACAAAAATAAAGGAAGCGTTGGTATCAGTGGGATTCAAATGCGGAGTTGTTTATTTTTTATCTTTTAATTCGTTTATGATTTTTTCTAATTCTTTAATTCTTTTTTCCATCTCAGGTAATTTCCGGAGTGAGGCCTGGCTTCTTAAAGAAGCCGTAAAATCTGTAGCAGGGGAGCCTGTAACTGCTGTATTTGGCACCGTGATAGATTTTGTAATGCCGCTTTGTCCATTGATTTTACTGCCATCTGCAATATGGATGTGGCCTACTATTCCAGCCTGTCCTCCAATCATTACATTCTTACCAATCTTAGTGCTTCCGCTGATTCCGGTTTGCGCTGCCACCACACTGTCTTTGCCTATTTCTACATTATGAGCCACTTGAACAAGGTTGTCAAGTTTAGCTCCGGTTCTAATTATTGTACTGCCAATAGTAGCTCTGTCGATGGTAGCATTTGAACCAATTTCTACGCCATCTTCAATAACTACATTTCCAATTTGTGGAACTTTTCTATAAGTACCATCTGGCAAAGGTGCAAAACCAAAGCCGTCGCTTCCAATTACAGTTCCTGCATGGATAGTAACGTTGTTGCCTACCTGACAATCGAAATAAATTTTCACGCCGGCATGAACAGTAGCATTTTCTCCAATCACCACATTATTTCCTAAATATGCACCGGGATAAATTTTTGCGCCTTTCCCAATCACCGTATTTTCTCCGATGTAAACAAATGCGCCAATAAAAACATCTTCGCCAATTTTTGCAGAAGGATGTTTGTAAATGGGTTCCTGTATGCCAATGGGTTGTTGAGATTTTATTTGCTGGTATTTTTCAAGCATGGTTGCAAAGGCCAGATAAGCATTTGGAACACGGATGAGTGTTGCCTTAACTTCTTTTTTAAGTAATAAAGAGTCATTGACTATAACTATGGATGCTTCAGTAGTGTACAAATACTCTTCATATTTTGGATTCGCCAAAAAAGCAATTTGCCCTGCTTTGGCTTCTTCAATTTTTCCAAAAGATTCCACTTTTACCTCAGGGTTTCCTTCGATAGTACCACTAAGTATTAATGCTATTTGATTTGCAGAGAATTGCATTTTAAAAAATCAGTTTTTGTTTGAGTAATAATGCTATAAATTATCTTGGGTAGCAAATATAATATTTTTTAACAATGCCTCTGATGTTTTCATTGATAAGCGCATTGTCCACTGCTGTGATATCTTTTACTGTGCCATCTTTAAAAAGAATCTTGATATTTTCATTATCGAAATTATAAGTACTGCTTGATGCCAGTCCTGAAAAAACCAACCATGCTGCATCTTCCTTTGATAAGTTTAATTGCTGTTGTGCTTCTTGTGTTTTCTCTTCTAATAAGTGATCTGTAATAGGAGCGGAGAAATATTTTATTTTCAATAAAGTTCGATTGATAATGCCATTGCATAAAAAAGCTAAAACTTTGTCTTCGTGGTGGCACCAATTTTTAATGGCCATCATCACATCATAATCATCAATGTCACAAAATTGTTTCAATGTGATTTTTTCAACAGGTTGATTCATTAAGGTAAAAAGAGGTTCTGCGCAAGTTGCATGAATATATTTGGCTCTTTTGATAATATGCTGCAACATTTGTTCGGCACATAATACCGTTTTATGGAGATAAACTTGCCAGTACATCAACCTTCTGGCTATTAAAAATTTCTCAATAGAATACACCCCTTTTTCTTCTACCATTAATTCGCCTTGATGAATGGTCAACATTTTAATAATACGATCGTAGCCAATGACACCTTCATTCACGCCAGTAAAAAAACTATCTCTGGTCAGATAATCCATACGGTCAACATCAAGCTGGCCGCTAATTAGTTGGTGTAAATATTTTTTAGGGTAATTGTTGGTGAAAATATCCAGTGCCATTTGAAGTTTTCCTTCAAAATGGTTGTTTAATTCTTGAATCAGCAGTAATGAGAGGTCTTCGTGGTGCATACCTTCTGCAATAACATGTTCTAAAGCATGCGAAAAAGGGCCATGACCGATATCGTGCAAAAGAATAGCGATTTTCGCAGCTTGTTGTTCCTCTTCGGAAATATCAACGCCTTTGCCAATTAATTCATGTAGTGCGGAACGCATAAGATGATATGCGCCAAGAGAATGATGCATTCTAGAATGAATGGCTCCCGGATACACCAAATGCGCCAATGCCATTTGATTGATTCTTCTTAGTCTTTGATAAAAGGGGTGCGCAATGATTTGAGCAATCAGTTCGTCATCTATGGTAATGAAACCATAAACAGGATCGTTTATTATTTTATGAAATCGCATTAATTAGTATTAAATTGGGAATTATCTGTTAAATGAAAATAGAAACTGGTACAAATCTACAAACCATTCGCTTAAAAAATTAAATTTGCAGCTTTGGCAATTTAAGTTCATTTGAATAAAAATCCAGGTATTGTTTCTTTTCGCCTGTTAAAAAAAATAAAAGTATGAGTGTAGCAAAAATCCTTTGGGTTGATGATGAAATTGATAGTTTGAATTCCCAGATCATATTTTTAGAAAATAAGGGCTATGTGGTCCATACGATTACTAATGGATTTGATGCGGTGGAGTATGTAAAAAATAATATCGTCGATGTGGTCTTGCTTGATGAAACGATGCCTGGCATTACAGGGCTGCAGACTTTACAACAAATCAAAGAGATTAACAGCAATCTTCCTATCGTTTTAATCACAAAGAATGAGGCTGAAAACCTTATGGATGAAGCCATTGGCAGTCAGATTAGTGATTATTTGATCAAGCCCGTTAATCCCAATCAGGTTTTGCTGAGTTTGAAAAAAATAATTGACAACAAACGACTTGTCGCAGAAAAAACTACAACAGCTTATCAACAAGAATTCAGCAGTTTATTTATGGCTTTGAGCGGCACTCCGGATTATAAAGAGTGGATGGAGATTTATAAAAAACTGGTCTATTGGGAATTGGAAATACAGAAGAGTGACAGTCCGGAAATGCAGGATGTTTTTAATACTCAAAAACAAGAAGCCAATACAGAGTTTTTTAAATTTATTTCTAAAAACTATGCATCATGGGTTTCCCCAAAGAGTATTGATGGTCCTATAATGAGTCATAATCTCCTAAAATTTAAGGTTTTTCCACATTTAGAAAAAGGCGTCCCATTATTTTTTGTTTTAATAGACAATTTAAGGTTTGATCAATGGAAAACGATTCAGCCGATTTTTGCGGAGAGTTTTCGGATAAATGAGGAGGAAACATTTTACGCCATACTTCCAACGGCAACTCAATATGCCCGTAATGCGATTTTTTCAGGGTCATTGCCTATTGATATTGAAAAAGAGTTTCCGGTAGAATGGAAAAATGATGATGAAGAAGGCGGAAAAAATTTATATGAAGAAACGTTCTTAAAATCAAATTTGAAAAGACTTGGCAAGAGCGATATTAAATTTTCCTACACCAAAATCACGAATAACCACGATGGCCAGAAATTGGTAGATAATATGCATAATTTAATGCAAAACGATTTGAATGTGATTGTGTATAATTTTGTTGATATGCTAAGCCATGCAAGAACGGAAATGGAAGTATTAAAAGAGTTGGCAGGCGATGAAACAAGCTATAGAAGCCTTACTGCCAGCTGGTTTGAGCATAGTCCTCTTCACCAGGCCTTGAAAAAAATAGCTGATAAAGATATAAATTTGATTGTGGCTACTGATCATGGAAGCACGAGGGTAAAAACACCTGCAAAGGTTATAGGCGACAAGCAAACTACCGCAAATCTCAGATATAAGCATGGTCGCAATTTGAATTACGAACCGAAGGAGGTTTTGGCTTTTAGAGATCCAAGAGAAGCTGGTCTGCCTGTGCCTAATATAAATTCATCATTTATTTTCGCGAAAGGGGATCATTTCCTTTGTTATCCAAACAATTATAATCATTTTGCCAACTATTACCGAAATACCTTTCAACATGGCGGAATTAGTCTGGAAGAAATGATTATCCCTGTTATAAAAATGTCTAAAAAATAATTGTCGCAACTAATAGCTCATCAGCGTGTTTTTTTATCAACGTTTGTTGAAAAGTATATTTCATGATCAGCCTTATTTGTTGGAAGTTGCAGCAGGTTAAATAGTTAAATAAATCGACTTATGAAATTCACTCAAAATACATTAGATAAAATAGAAAGAGTCATTGAAGAAGCAGGATATATCATTCGTTATGAAAGAGGAACTTTCCAAAGCGGCTATTGTATTCTTCAGGAAAAGAAGGTAGTGGTGCTTAATAAATTTTTACAAACAGAAGGCAGAATTAATACCTTGATTGATTTGATGCCTTTACTCAAAATCAACATCGATGATCTTACGCATGAAAGCCAAAAGCTTTATGATGAATTGATGACAATTGTGATTGATAAATAATTATTCTTTTTTATACTTTCAGCAAATTTTTTATTTCTACTTTATTGATGTTTTCTCCTCCACTAACGATTACTTTTTTGGGTACTGGCACCAGTGGCGGTGTTCCAATGATTGCCTGTGATTGCGAGATTTGTGCTTCCTCCGATAGTAAAGACAAAAGACTGAGAAGTAGTATACTTGTTCAAAGTGATACCACCACAATTGTTATAGATACTACTCCTGATTTTAGAACGCAAATGCTCAGGGCAAATGTAAAAAAATTAGACGCCGTTTTATTTACACATCCTCACAAAGACCATATTGCAGGGCTTGATGACATAAAAGCGTTCAATTATTTTCAACAGCAACCGATGAAAGTGTATGCAAATGCTTTAACACAAGTTGCATTAAAAAGAGAATTCAGTTATGTCTTTGACGAGTATAAATATCCTGGCGTTCCGGATATTTCATTACATGAAATAACTGCCGAAGCCTTTCTTATCGGGGATATCCCTGTAATCCCTATTTTAGTATGGCACTTAAAAATGCCTGTATTAGGATTTCGTTTTGGGGCATTTACTTATATCACGGATGCCAACAGAATAGATGACATCGAACAGCAAAAAATTAGGGGGTCTGAAACACTTGTATTAAATGCACTTCGCAAGGAAAAACACCTTTCACATTTCACCCTTCAGGAAGCTATAGAAATGTCGCAATCGCTAAATGTGTCTCAAACTTATTTTACCCATATTAGCCACCAGCTCGGTAAACATCAACAGTTAAGTACTGAATTGCCAAAAGGAATTCAATTGGCTTTTGATAACCAAGTGATTAATTGCAATTAATTACGTTTTTTTTCTCCTTTTTACTTGTACTTACTGCATTACTTTTCGTTCATGGAAAAAAAGAACAAGCATGCTTTTTTTTATTTTACAAAAAAAGAGAAGAATGGAATTATGGTGTTACTGTTATTTAATTTGGGATTGTTTTTTTTACCACAGTTTTACGACTTCATATTTCCCGCAAAACCAATTAAAACGGAAACCCTGGAAACGGCTTTTCGACAGTTAAAAAAAATAGATACAGACAGTGGTAATAATAATCACTATTCCCAAAAGTACACTCCCTATACGGAAGAGCGCCCCGTTATGATTCGGTATAAAAATTTCGACCCTAACACTATAACTGAAGCCGAATGGAAGGAGTTAGGCCTTAAGGATAAAACCATTCAAACCATACAAAAATACAAATCCAAAGGTGGTCGATTTCGGAAGCCGGAGGATATCAAAAAGATTTGGGGAATAGCTGAAAAGAAATGCGCAGACTTGATGCCTTTTGTTGTTATAAGAGAAGCTGATCAGAACATAAACGTCACTAATATTAAAATATATAATGACAAAAAAATATCCAGGAAATTAGTTGATGTGAATCTCGCAGATTCTTCTTGCTTCGAAAGTATCTATGGTATTGGGCCTGCATTAGCCAGACGAATCATTTTGTTCAGAAATAAATTAGGTGGATTTTATGAGGCGCATCAAGTGGCTGAGGTTTGGGGTTTACAAGATTCCATTTTTCAGAAAATCAAAGATCAATTCATTATTAAGGATACAAAAATAAGTGTCATTGATATTAACCATGCACCATTCGAAACATTGAAATCGCATCCTTACATTGGGTATAAATTAGCTCAGGCCATTATCAATTATCGTAATCAGCATGGAAGCTTTAAATCATTAGAGGATATTCAAAAAATAACCTTGCTTAACGTTGAAACATACAACAAAATACAGCATTATTTAGTTGCGGAATAATAAAAAAAACTAACAGTTGTTGGTATTTAATATTCGGTAAATTGCGGAACAAATAATCACCTGTTATGGACTTTTTACCAACCGAATTAACCCAGCAAGTAGCTCAGTCTGCCAGAGATTTCGCCAACCAGTATATCCGTCCGAATCTTATGGAATGGGATGAATCTCAGGAATTCCCAGTTCATATTTTTAAAGAAATGGGAAAGCTAGGCATGATGGGTGTGTTGGTGCCAGAATCCTATGGTGGAACAGGCTTGAGTTATTTTGAATACAGTGTCATCATTCAGGAGATTGCAAAAGTGTGCGGCTCTGTTGGGCTCTCCTTAGCTGCTCATAATTCTTTATGTACAGGACATATTATGGCATTTGGAAATGAAATGCAGAAACAAAAATATTTACCCAAACTGGCTACTGCCGAATTCATTGGCGCTTGGGGACTTACAGAACCTAATACTGGAAGTGACGCAGGTAATATGCAAACAACCGCAGTAAAAGAAGGTGATAATTGGGTTATTAACGGTACTAAAAGTTGGATTACGCATGGTAAATCCAGCGATGTTGCTGTTGTGATTTGCAGAACGGGAGAACCAAGGGCCAAAAATAATTCTACTGCGTTTATTGTTGACCGTAACACAGCTGGATTTTCTGGAGGAAAAAAAGAAAACAAACTTGGGATGCGCGCCAGTGAAACTGCAGAGATGATTTTTGACCATTGCATTATTTCTGATGAAAATCGTTTAGGTGAAATTGGAGAGGGTTTCAAACAGTCTATGAAAGTCCTTGATGGAGGCCGTATTTCCATTGCTGCATTGAGTTT
>CALQJK010000044.1:0-10614 GCA_943330875.1 Chitinophaga pinensis | reverse complement strand
CTGTTACTGAAAAATTAATTATGGAGTTAATTGAACTTGTGCAAGAAGAGATTTCCCCAATAAGTGATGCCCGAGGCACAGAACAATATAAACGATTGTTGTTGTCGCAGTTGATTAAAGCACATTTCATAGAATTTTTTCCATTATTAAAAAAAGAAGTCTTGCTCAGTAATGGGTTAATTGGGCAATAAAATAAACCACAACGAATGAGAAATATTGATTCCTTTACACATACTCGCGGGGAATCTATCTACTTGGATGATATCCCAACTACGATAGGTACTCTGTATGGTGTGGTTTTCGGTTCTCCGATTGCCCATGGAAAAATAAAAAGTCTGGTATTAACAGATGCAGAAGCTTCTGAAGGCGTTGTTCGCATTTTTACGCATCTCGATATTCCAGGGATAAATCAAATTGGTGGAATTATTCCTGATGAGCCATTGATGGCAGAGGAGGAAGTACATTTCAACGGAATGCCTATAGCTTTTGTGGTAGCAACATCAACAGAAGCCGCTACTGCTGCATGTAAAAAAATAAAGGTAGAAATAGATCCCCTTCCTGTAATCACAGATCCGAGAGTTGCCAGAGCAAATAATTCATTGATTGTGCCTCCTCGTACTTTTAAAATAGGAGACAGTCAAAATGCTTTCCAAGAATGTAAATATATTTTTGAAGGACTTGCTGAAACTAACGGTCAGGAACATTTGTATATTGAAACTCAAGGTGCTTATGCACTTCCCGCAGAGAACAATGCCATAAAAGTTTATTCCTCTACTCAGGGGCCTACTGCCGTCCAAAGACATATGGCTGATGTCTTGGGTATCCCAATGCATCGGATAGAGGTTGACGTTACCAGATTAGGTGGTGGATTCGGAGGTAAGGAAGACCAGGCAACTTCATGGGCCGTATTCTGTGGCCTTGCTACATTTCTATTGAAGAAGCCTGTTAAGTATGCGCTTCATCGTATGGAAGATATGCGCATGACAGGGAAACGAAATCCTTATTCCTCTGATTTTAAAATAGGCCTAGATGAAAATTTAAAAATTATCGCTTATGAGGCAACCTTTCACCAGAACGCAGGAGCCTCAGCCGATTTGTCTCCCGCTGTTTTGGAAAGAACATTGTTTCATACTACCAATACTTACTACGTTCCGAATGTAACAGCTACTGCATATTCATGTCGTACTAATTTGCCGCCTAATACTGCTTTCAGAGGTTTCGGTGGGCCGCAAGGAATGTTTGTAATCGAAGCAGCCATTGCAAAAGCTGCCGAGTCATTAGGTATTGCTGCTGATGTAATTCAGGAACGCAATCTTTTGCAAACTGGAAATGAATTACCCTTCGGACAAATGGTACAGAGTGAAGCCAGCCCTTGCTGGGAAAAAGCAACTTCCTTGTATGATGTGGAAAACATGAAGAAGGAAATTGCAGCATTCAATAATAATAATTCGGTGTATAAAAAAGGACTTGCTTTTATGCCCATTTGTTTTGGGATTTCTTTTACCAAAACACCAATGAACCAGGCAAGAGCGTTAGTACATATATACACAGATGGCAGCGTTAATATCAGTACCGGCGCTGTAGAAATGGGACAAGGCGTGAATACCAAAATGATTCAGGTAGCTTCAACTATTTTCTCTATTCCTGCTTCCCTAATTAAGTTAAATACTACTAATACTTATCGTATTGCTAATACCTCTCCATCTGCTGCAAGTGCTACTGCTGACTTAAACGGAAGAGCTGTCGAAGTGGCTTGTAATGCACTGAAAGAAAGACTTGTAGGAGTTGCTGCTGATGCATTGAATTGTGATGTAGGAGATATAGATATTAAAAATGAAGGCGTTTTTGTTAAAGGCAAATTGTCTTCTATGAATTGGAAAGCGCTTATCATGGCAGGGTATTTGAAACGCATCAGCTTAAGTGAACACGGCCATTATGCTACGCCAGGATTACACTTTGATATGACTAAAGAAAAAGGTCATCCTTTTGCTTATCATGTTTTTGGGACAGCAATTACTACAGTAACGGTTGATTGTATACGCGGAATATATGATATAGATTCCGTGAAGCTCGTACACGATTTTGGCTCCAGTATGAATCCTTTGATTGATAAAGGTCAGATTGAAGGCGGTCTAGTACAAGGTATTGGCTGGATGACTATGGAAGAAATTGTTTTTGATGCTGATGGCAGATTGAGAAGCAATGCACTATCCACATATAAAGTCCCCGATATTTATTCAGTGCCTAAAAATATTGATTTGCATTTTCTGGAAACTGATAATGACAACTTGGCTATTTTTAAATCGAAAGCTGTAGGTGAACCTCCGTTGATGTATGGTATTGGAACTTTCTTTGCTTTGCGTAATGCTATAAAAGCATTTAATCCCAATAGTGATGTAGCATTCGCTGCACCAATGACTCCGGAAAAAGTATTGTTAGGTTTATATCATTCAATAAATGGCTGAAATTAAAAGCATATACAGTAATCGCTGCTGGGTTGAACATAAACTTCAACCTGCTACCATTCATGTTTCGAAAGGAAAAATAATAGCTATTGATTTTTGTGAAAGTCCAGATGCATTGAATGTCGGTAATGATATTTTAATGCCTGGAGTAATTGATGCTCATGTTCATGTAAATGAACCGGGTCGTACAGAATGGGAGGGATTCGAAACGGCAACCCAGGCCGCAGCTGCTGGTGGTACTACTACGATTGTTGATATGCCACTCAATGCAAGTCCTGTAACTGTAAATGTGGAATCCTTGCATCTTAAAATAAAGTCTACAGAAAATAAGTTGTTTGTTAATGTTGCATTTTATGGAGGATTGGTTCCTCAGCATATGTCAGCGCTGGAAGAGCTGCTTCGTTCAGGCATTAGCGGTATAAAGTGTTTTTTGGTTCATTCTGGGATAGACGAATTCCCCAATGTTACAAAAGATGATTTAGAAATAGCAATGCCTGTTATTGCAAAATCTAGTTTGCCATTATTGGCGCATTGCGAAATTCATGACGAGGTTGTCGATTCCGGACTTTTAAATGATACAGGTAATTATTCAAAATATCTAGCAAGTAGGCCCAAGAAATGGGAAAATGAAGCAGTGGAAATGATGATTGATTTGAGTAGAAAATTTAATTGCCCTGTTCATATTGTTCATGTGTCATCTGCGGAAGCCCTTCCTTTGATAGCAGCAGCAAAAGCAGAAGGGTTGCCTGTTACAGCGGAAACCTGCGCGCACTATATCTTTTTTAATGCAGAAGATATTCCTGATGGTGCTACAATTTATAAATGCGCGCCTCCCATAAGAGAGCAATCAAATAATCAACAATTAAAAAAAGCATTGGTTGGTGGTGTCCTTGATTTCATTACAACTGATCATTCGCCAGCTCCACCATCCATTAAAGAAATTACCTCCGGGAATCTTGCAAAAGCTTGGGGCGGTATTGCAGGGATACAATTTTTATTGTCTGCTTCTTGGTCTGCCATGAAAAATGATATTTCATTGGAGTGCTTCATTCCTTTGATAACATCTAATCCTGCAAATTTTTTGCATACAGAAACAAAAGGCGAAATCAAAGTTGGCTATGATGCTGATATGGTTGTTTGGTCTCCGGAAGAAAGCTTTGAAGTTCATGCAAAAGATATTCTTCATCGTTATGATGTTTCTCCTTATGTCGGCAAAAAATTATCAGGTGTAATTAAACAAACGATTGTTAATGGGCAGGTTGTTTATCAGGGTAAAAAAATCGAAAAGGATAATAAATTTGGAGAGCTCGTTTTACGCAAATAATTCAGTTCTAAACTCTCATAATTCAATCAAAAAATTTATATTGCATAATGGCAATTGTTAAAGTAAAAGAAATTATCAAAGAGTCTCCGGACTTTACGCAGCTTACTGATTTGGCTGCAGAAAAATTGGGTGGAAAAGTAGTCTTCGCAACTGACGATTTTTTTGCAGAAAAAGAAAATTTAATCAAATCTGGAAGAGGTATTTTTATTACGGATAAATATACCGAAAGAGGGAAATGGATGGATGGATGGGAAAGCCGACGTAAACGTATTCCAGGTCATGATTGGGCTGTGGTGAAATTAGCCACTTCTGGAAAAATAACCGGGTTTGATATTGATACAAATTTTTTCTTAGGAAACCATCCTCCTCATGCTTCTATCGAAGCGGTGAATCTTAAATCTGATGACGGTATTGCCGATTGGAATGATCCTTCCATTCAATGGAAAGAAATTCTTCCAATATCAACTCTTGACGCCGGTAGTCAAAATTTTTACAAATCATACAGCGACGAAATTTTTACACATATTCGGTTACATATTTATCCCGATGGTGGTGTTGCTCGTCTTCGTGTTTATGGTGAAGTATTCAAAAATTGGAATGATGTTAAAAATGATGAAGAAATAGATTTACTTGCTGCTATAAATGGAGGAGCCGCATTGGCTTGCAATGATATGTTTTTCAGTGCCATGAGTAATTTAACGATGCCGAATAGAGGTGCGAATATGGGTGACGGTTGGGAAACTAAACGCAATCGTATTCCAAACAATAGAGATTGGGTGATTCTTAAATTGGCTATGCCTGGTAATATTAATAGCATACTTGTTGACACTTGTCATTTCAAGGGAAATTATCCTGATAGATGTATGATTGAAGCTTGTCTATCTGAGAATAATCAAGATGTACTTGAAGATAAAGTAAAATGGATAGAAGTTTTGCCGATGCAGCAATTAAGTGCAGATCATGAACATTTATATATATCAGAAATTATTAACAAAGGGGTTTATTCGCATGTAAGATTAAATATCTTTCCCGACGGTGGCATTAGCAGGTTGAGAATATTTGGAACTATAAAATCTAATTAATGGCTGGAATAATTTTACTTTCTATCCTCGGCATTGCTTTTCTGATGCTAATCATCATTACCTACTATTTGCACCATCTGGAAAAAGAGGATCAATTTGATACTGATGCAAATGAATCTTTATGGAATAAACTTGCGGAATCAAAGTCTTATGTTTATACAGGCATTGTACTTACTGCTGTTGGTATAATTGCGGTGATTTATTTATTGGTTAAAGGGTCTCCATGGGAAGCGCATTTAATGGAATGGCTGAATATTATTGTAAGACTCATGCACATAACTTTCGGAATTGCATGGATTGGCGCCTCTTTCTATTTTGTATTCTTAGAAAATGCACTTAATCGTACAAAAGATCTCAGAGAGGAATTGGCCGGAAATTTATGGGCGGTGCATGGCGGAGGTTTTTATTATCTTGAAAAGTATAAAGTAGCTCCACAAAAAATCCCAAAAGATTTACATTGGTTTAAGTACGAAGCTTATTTTACTTGGGTGAGTGGATTTTGCTTGTTGTTTATTGTCTACTATTTTAATGCTGCTGCTTTATTAATTGATAAGAATGTCCTTGATATTGCTCCCGCCAAAGCTATTGGTTTAGGTGTGGGTTCTTTTTTCATTGCATGGTTTATTTACGACTTGCTTTGTAAATCATCCATTGGTAAAAAGAGTGTAGCTTTTACAATCATCGGCACAATAATAGCAATTGCATTTGCTTATGGTTACACACAAGTGTTCAGTGCCAGAGCGGCGTATACTCATTTCGGCGCTATGTTAGGATCTATAATGGTAGCGAATGTTTTCTTTGTAATCATTCCATCACAAAAAGCAATGGTAAAAGCAGCCAAAGAAAACCAGCCTTTAAATCCCGAATTAGGAAAGAATGCTTTGAAGCGTTCGATTCATAATAATTATTTTACATTACCTGTTCTTTTTGTAATGATAAGTAATCACTTCCCAAGCACTTTCGGTTACAAATATCCGTGGTTGATTTTGTGTTTGTTTTCCATAGGCGCTGCTGGAGTGAAACACTATCTTAATCTAAAAGAAAAAGGACAACTTTCCGTTTGGGTAATGCCCATTTCTGCACTGATTTTATTAGCAGCTGCATTTATTTCTGCGCCACCAAAAAATCCTGGCGAATGTAATAAGACGGTTAGCATAACGGAAGTAACAGCTATTGTCAATAAACGTTGTATTGCTTGTCATTCGTCAAGGCCAACTGATGATGTTTACAAAGTGGCTCCTAATGGTGTAATGTTTGATACGCCCGATGATATTGTTAGAAAGAAAGATTTAATTATGCAAAGGGTAGTGGTGACTAAAACAATGCCGCAAAATAATAAAACAAATATTACTCAAGAGGAAAGAGACTTAATCAGATGCTGGATAGAGCAAGGGGCCTCTGTAAAATAAAAGGGGAACATATTATTCTAAAGGTTTTTCAAAATTTATTATATGACGATATCAGATTTCAATAAATTAGCCCATCCGGAAGCACAAATTCTTTTAAAAACATGCTGCGGATCTTCGCAATGGCAATCAGCGTTACTGGATGCTCTGCCGTTTAAGGATGAAAATCATTTGATTCAAAGCGCAGATAGTTGTTGGTATGATCAATGCAAAGAGTCAGATTGGCTGGAAGCATTTACCCATCATCCTAAGATTGGAGAGGTGAAAAGTCTTACAGAAAAATTTGCTTCTACGTCTCATCTCGCAGGGAAGGAACAGTCAGGTGTAGACGCTGCAACAGAAGATGTTATTCAAGCGCTTGTAAACGCTAATCAGCAATATGAATCAAAGTTTGGATTTATATTTATTGTTTGTGCTACTGGAAAATCTGCTAATGAAATGTTACGGTTACTACAGGATCGTTTGCAAAATTCAAGAGAAGAAGAACTGCATATTGCAATGGGCGAACAACAGAAAATAACTTTGCTGCGGCTAAGAAAATGTTTATCAACTGCCCATTGGCAAGATCAAACGGTTAGTCAAATAACTACTCATGTGCTGGATACTTCTATTGGTAAACCAGGACAAAACATTACCATACAATTAAAAAAGTCTGTAGGAAATAACTGGCATGCAATTGCTCAGGGCGTAACCAATGCTGATGGTCGTATTCCTGATCTTCTGCCAATTTCAAGAGTTTTGCCCCTGGGTAATTATCAAATGGTATTCCATACATCTAAATATTTTAATGATCTAAATGTTAACGGGTTTTATCCAGCTGTAGAAATTCAGTTTACTGTTTTTGACAATAGCCATTATCATATTCCTTTATTAATTAACCCTTTTGGCTATTCAACATACAGAGGAAGTTGATGCCATATCTAACCATCCAACTAATACATTCAAAATAGTAAAATAAAAACAACATGAGCCAATCGATTTCTTCCGCTAAGAAAAAAAAATTATTTGATAAATTAAAAAAAGCAAATTCCGATTTCCAAAAAATATATCCAGGAGATCGCTCTGATCGCCAACCTGTGCATACTGTTTATGGCGGCGCTAATTTATTTAAATCAGATTCTGCAAAAGTGCTAGGGTTAAGAGCTTTGGAAGCATTCAATACATACGCTCCTGATTTTGTGAGTTTCGGTAAAATATTTGGCCTCGATGGTGCGAATGAAATATCAGCCAAAAAACCAATTGCTACTATTGTTAAAGAGTATAATAAACTTTCCGCCGAACAAAAAAAGAAGCATCCCGTAAGACTTTCATTTGAAGTGTATAATAAGGTGATTAATAAATTAAAGCAGGAAGCTATTGAGGATTTTAGAATTGATTTTGAAGATGGGTATGGAAATAGGAGTAATGAAGAAGAAGATCAAACTGCTAGCCAGGCTGCATTGCAAGTTGCAGAAGGGATGAAAAAAAATACACTTTCTCCCTTTATTGGTATTCGCATTAAGCCATTTACTGAAGAAATGAAAGAAAGAGGTTTGCGTACGTTGGATATTTTTGTAACTACTTTGGCTACAGCAACTAAAGGTAAACTGCCACAGAATTTTGTGGTAATGTTACCTAAAGTTACCATCCCGGAACAAGTGAGTACGTTGGTTGGTTTTTTTGATATTCTTGAAGCTCAACTGAAATTAAAAAAAGGCAGTTTGAAAATGGAAATGATGGTAGAGACTACTCAATCAATTATGGATGCTGATGGCATAAATCCATTGCTAAGATTTATTAAAGCAAGTAAAGGTCGTTGTATCGCCACGCATTTTGGTACATATGATTACACCGCTTCATGCAGTATCACCGCTCGTTACCAGGAGATGAATCATCCGGTTTGTGATTTTGCGCACCACATGACAAAAGTCGCTTTGGCACATACTGGGATTTGGTTGTCAGATGGAGCAACGAATACAATGCCGATTGGTCCTCATCGCGGCGCAAAACTTACCGCAGCCCAAATGAAAGAAAATAGCGCTACTGTTCATCGCGCATGGAAAAAAGGATACGATCATATCAGGCATTCTTTATGGAATGGTTTTTATCAGGGCTGGGATTTGAATCCCGCACAGCTGCCTATGCGCTACACCGCTGTATTTGCATTTTTTCTGGAAAGTTATGATGATGCGGTAGAAAGATTGAAAACCTTTGTAGAAAAAGCGGCAAGAGCAACATTGATTGGTGATGTTTTTGATGATGCGGCGACAGGTCAGGGACTACTTAATTATTTTCTGAGAGCATTGAACAGTGGGGCAATCACAGAAGAAGAAGTTTTGGTAACAGGCTTGACATTAGAGGAAATTCGTGGAAGGTCTTTTAAGAAAATATTAGAAAATCGTAAGAAGTAAAACTATTAATGAAGGTCTGGGAATTTATACTGCAAAAAAAAATATCATCTTCAAGGGTTATACTCTTGTATGTATTAGAAAGCAAAGGTAGCTCGCCTGGTCGACAGGGATTTAAAATGGCGGTGTCTTCCGATGGTGATTTTTGTGGTTCAATAGGAGGCGGTATTATGGAGCATAAGTTCGTGGAATTGGCGAAGTCACGATTACTAATACCCGAAGAAGAGCCAGAAGTGGTAAAACAATTTCATGAGAAATCTGCTAAAAAAAATCAAAGCGGAATGATCTGCTCAGGTGAGCAAACAATCTTTTTATATGAAATAAAAGAGCATGAAATTTCGGCCATTGATCATTTGATAGTATCAATGAAAGCTAATCGGAATGGGACGCTCCATTTAAATATTGATGATATGTCTTTTACAGACGAAGTGCCTCACCATCCCTTTTATTTAGAAATTTCAGATGATTATGCTTCTTTTCATTTTGAAGAAAAAACAGGATTGAAAAATAGTCTTCACATTGTCGGCGGCGGGCATTGCGCATTGGCTCTTTCAAAACTAATGTGTAACATGGATTTTTATATCCATGTATATGATGAAAGAGTAGGGTTGAATACTATTGAAGAAAATTCTTTCGCTCACGAAAAACATATCGTGTCTTCTTATGCAGCATTAGGGTCGTTGATTCCAAATGGTGATAATGTTTATGTCGTAATCATGACTTTTGGCTATCGTACCGATGATAATGCGGTAAGATCACTTTTGGGAAAAGAATTTAAATATATTGGTTTGCTCGGAAGTCAAAAGAAAATCGAAAAGATGTTTGAGGATTACCAAAGTGAAGATATTGATACCTCCTTATTGAAAAAGATAAAAGCACCAATCGGCCTTTTTATTAAAAGTGAAACGGTAGAAGAAATAGCTGTAAGTATTGCTGCAGAAATTATCTTGCATAAGAATACCAATCAATAAAGCTTCTTATCTGCTTTTTCTTTCCATTCTTTAAAAACTTGCAAAGCTTCATCTCTGGAGATAGCTATAATCGGAATTTTTCTGTCCGCATATGATTTACTCATTTCTTCATAAATCATGGAATCGTCAAATCCTATAGCCGCAGCATCTCCTCTGGTATTTGCGTAATAAATAACTTTTGGTCTGGCCCAGTAAATCGCACCAAGGCACATCGGACAAGGCTCGCAGCTTGTATATATTTCGCAATCGTCGAGTTGAAAAGCTCCGATATTTTTACATGCATCTCTTATGGCAACCACTTCAGCATGCGCCGTTGGGTCATTAGTAGAAGTAACTTTGTTATTTCCCCGCCCAACGATTTCATCGCCTTTCACAACAATGCATCCAAAAGGACCGCCTTCATTTTCACGAACGCCATTTTGAGACATTTTTATGGCTTCAATCATGAAATTTTCTTCTCTGGTCATGGCGTTTTTTTTTACAAACGGTTAGGAATATTAAAATTATGTCGCTCTAAATAAAATAAAGAAGTAATTTAAGTGATTAAATGAAATATAGTTTAATTTGGTGAAAATATTTTAATCAAAATGGGAATCCTCAATCAATTAGCCGAGTATCTATATTTAAAAAAGAAAGACCCCAATGCTAAAGCCAGTCAATGGATGAAGTATATGCATGGTATCAACAGATTGTCAATTGTATTGTTTTTACTGGCATTGATTTTTATCGCCATCAAATTATTGCTTCACTGATTGTTTTAAATAGTCGGTAATTAATGCAGCTGCATTTTTTGAAGCATGTCCACCCAAACTTAAGATGCTTTTCAATTGCTCGAAATCTTTTTTTATAGCTGATTTTTTTTCATTGTTTTCTAGAATTAATTTCAATTCCTTTAATAAGTTTTCTGTTGTAAGTTCATGTTGGATTAATTCCTTAACCACTTCTTTGTTCATAATAAGATTGACTAATCCAATAAATT
>CALQJK010000043.1:0-10666 GCA_943330875.1 Chitinophaga pinensis | reverse complement strand
TGGAGAGTATTGTAAAAGCAAATGATCAAGGGAAAATAAAAATAAAAAAAGTTACCGATCATACTGCAGCAGATGTTGAAATTATTATCGAATTAGCTCCTGGGATTTCACCAGATATTACCATAGATGCGCTTTATGCATTTACAGATTGCGAAGTCAGTATTTCTCCTAACGCATGTGTAATTGTAAATAAAAAACCACAATTCCTTACCGTTACTGATTTACTGAAGATTTCATCAGAAAATACAAAAGATCTTCTTAAAAAAGAATTGGAAATTAAGTTGTCTGAGTTACAGGAAAAATGGCATTACACTTCCTTGGAAAAAATATTCTTTGAAGAGAAGATTTATAAAGAACTGGAAAAAAAGCATGAAACCTGGGACAAAGTAATTCTTGCCATTGATAAAGCATTCGAACCTTTTAAAAAGAAATTAAAAAGAGAAATTTCTAAAGAAGATATTTTAAAACTTACCGAGAAGCCTGTTAGAAGAATTTACAAACTTGATATTGATGACCTCAATGATCAAATTAAAAATCTGGAAGCAGAAATCAAACAGGTTAAAAGTGATTTAAATAATCTTGTTGATTTTACAGTCGCGTATTATGAAAATTTATTAAAGAAATACGGAAAAGGAAGAGAACGTAAAACTGAAATAAAACTTTTTGATACGATTCAGGCTAAGTCTGTAGCTATTGCCAATACAAAGTTGTACGCCAATTTCGCAGATGGCTTTATTGGTACTTCTTTGAAAAAAGATGAGTTTATTATCGAGTGCAGTGATTTGGATGATATCATTGCCTTTACTAAAGGAGGCACAATGAAAGTAGTTCGGGTTTCCGACAAAGTGTTTATAGGAAAAGACATAATTCATGTTGCGCTCTTTCAGAAAAATGATGAACGAACAACATACAATATGATTTATATTGATGGTAAAACAGGCGTAAGTTTTGCTAAACGATTCAATGTTACAGGTGTAACCCGAGAAAAAGAATATGAATTGACTAAAGGTTCAGATAAAAGTAAAGTACATTATTTTACGGCAAATGCAAATGGCGAAGCTGAACAGGTTAAAATTACCCTTAGTCCGAATTGTAGTGCAAGAAATAAAGAATTAGATTTTTATTTTGAAGAATTGGAAATCAAAGGAAGAAGCAGCATTGGAAACCAAGTCACCAAATATCCTATCAAAACGGTTAAGTTCAAAGAAGCCGGGAAGTCTACACTTAGTGCTAAGAAATTATGGTTTGATGATAAATTTGGCAGATTAAATGCAGAGGAGAAAGGGGAATACCTGGGAATGTTTGATGCAGAAGATCGTTTATTAGTCATCTATAATGACGGCAATTACGAAATAACTGACCAGGAGCTTAATCAAAGATTTGATCCTGAAAAAATATTACTTATCGAAAAATATAATCCCGAAAAAATTATAACAGCTGTTTATCTGGATAATGACAAACTACAATATAATATCAAAAGATTTAAAATAGAAACGACTACACTTAATACCAAATTCTTTTTTATCAAAGAAGGCAAAGGGAATGTGTTGGAAGCTGTAACTACTTCAAATGAGCCTGTATTAAGAGTGAAAAGTGGACGTGGCCAGCAAATTAATAATGCGAAATTCAAAGTTGCAAAATTGGTAGAGATCATGGGTTGGAAAGCTATTGGATCCAAATTAGTGGATTTTTCCAAGACAGTAGAAATGGAGTGGGAGAGTACGGATAAGGAGAATAACCAAGGGGAACTTTTTTAAAGAGTTGACGATGTGGATATTTGATGATGAACTCAATTATCAAATATCCACATCAAAAAAATCACCCTTCCATTTCCATCATTTTTTCAAATGCTTTTTCATATTCTTTATTAGCTGCTTCTAATTCCTGAACAGCTTTTTTATAGGACGTTTCGGCTTGTAGAAACTTGTCTTTATCTCCGTAAATAGTTGGATCCGCTAATTTATTTTCCAGTTCTGATTTATTGGCATTGAGTTTTACCAAACTATCTTCTAATTGTTTGAAAAGTGATTTTACTTTTTGAAGTTCTTTTTTAGCATCATTGGATAAATTACTTTGAGGTGCTTTTTCGATTTTCGGTTCTGCTTTTACGACATTTGGAACAGGTGTTTCATTTTTTTTTGCAGCAGCATCTGCTTTTAGTTTACGCTCTTTCCAGTCTTCCCATTCAGCATAAGAACCTTTAAATTCTCGTATCTTTTGATCATCAATTTCCCATATTTTATTGGCGATGCGTGAAATAAAATAACGATCATGACTTACTAAAATTAAACTTCCTTCATACTTATTCAAGGACTCTACCAATAAATCCACCGAATGGATATCAAGGTGATTCGTAGGCTCATCCAGCATTAAGAAATTAGCTTTGCTGGCAATTGTTTTAGCTAATGCCACTCTCGCTTTTTCTCCTCCGCTTAATACTTTAATCTTTTTTTCTACGCTATCACCACTAAACAAAAAGGCACCTAACAAACTTCTTAATTCCAAATCATTCTTTCCACTTCTGGCATCTTTCAGCTCTTCCATAATATCATTATTCTGGTTCAAAGCTTCCAGCTGGTGTTGAGCATAAAAGGACTCCACCACATTATAACCCCACTCACGCTCGCCTTCAAATTGTTCTGTACCGGCAATGATTCTGAGCAATGTCGATTTACCTTTACCGTTAGCTCCAATTAAAGCTATTTTATCTCCGCGATCAATTTCGGCTCCGGTGTTCTCCACAATCTGTACATCCTTGAATTTTTTCGTGATGTTTTTTAAGGTGCATATAATTTTCCCAGGTTGTTTTTCTACAGCAAAATTGATACGCATATTTGGTCTTTCAATTTCAACATCTTCAATGCGATCTAATTTGTCTAATCTCTTTACAATACTTTGTGCCTGTGCCGCTTTACTGGCCTTAGCCTTAAATCTTTCTACAAATCGTTCTTGCTGTCTGATATAATCCTGCTGATTTTCAAAAGCTTTCTTCTGCATGTCTATTCTGATATCTTTCTCTTTTTCATAGTAAGAATAATTACCTGTATAAAAATGAAGTTGCTGTTGATATAACTCTACAATTTTATTGGTCATTCTATCTAAAAAAAATCGATCATGCGAAACAATTACCACCGCTCCCTGGTAATGCATTAGATATTTCTCCAGCCATTCTATACTTGGCATATCAAGGTGATTCGTAGGTTCATCCATCAACAATACATCCGGATGTTGTAAAATCATCTTTGCCAGTAACACACGCATTCTCCAGCCACCACTAAAATTTTTATACGGCTTTTGTAATTCAGCATTTGTGAAACCAAGACCTTGCAATATTTCTTCAGTCTTATGATGAATACTATAGCCATCAAGTACATCCATTTCATGCAATAAATCTGCATAGTCATTTGCAAGCTTTTCATCTCCCGTTTTGGACAATTCTTCACCCATTAATTCTATTTCTCTTTCCAGTTGTTTTACTCTTTCAAATGCACCTAAGGCTACTTCTAAAATGGAATCTTCTGTATCAAATCCTAATAAATCCTGGTGCAAGAAACCGATAGTTGTTTCTCTGCCTTTTTCCACAGCGCCTTTTGCTGGCGAATATTGTCCCGTAAGTACTTTGAGTAAGGTTGATTTCCCCGTTCCATTATAACCAATTAAACCAATTCTTTCATTTGGTTGAATATGCCAGGTTGCATCTTCTACAATTGTTCTTGCCCCAAATTCAAAAGTCACGTTTTGTAATCCTAATAACATTATAATTTATTTATCTAATATTGAAAATTCGCACAAAAATAGTTTATTCAGTCGACTACTGCGATGAAAGGTTGATTATTATTCCTTTTGAAGCAAATATTTCATTCTTAAATATTATCTCTATTAAATTTATCATTTGACCTATTTTTGCGTTGATTTTATTTAAATAAAAATCAATCAAGGGTGCTTTATACCAATCACCATTGATAATAAAGTCACTAGAACGTTAATTGAACTTTATAAACTAATAAAGAAATGAGAAGGAAAATAGTTGTATTTCTGATTGTGGGATTGTCTTTAACGGCAGCATATTGGTTCTTTTTAAGGAAAAAAAATAAAGAAGATATAAAAGTGCTACCACTAACTATTCAAAAACATTCAAAAGCTTTCGATGCATCGGTTTCTAAAGTAACAGATGCTTATCTTGTTTTAAAAGATGCGTTTGTAGAATCTGATACCAATCTCATCCGAATTAAAACGAAAGAATTCATAGTTGCTTTAAATACAATTGATACTATAGAATTAAAAAAAGATACTTCTTCTGTTTTCGAAACGGTAATGGCTACAATTAATGACATTCGTATGAATGCTGAATCTATAAACAACCAAACTTCCATCAGTGAAATGAGAAAAGATTTCAGCAGCTTGACTGATATGATGTTCCCGTCATTTTTTTATGCCATTAAATATGAAGGGCCAACTCTTTATCTCCAGAATTGTCCGATGGCAATAGATGATTCTATTCCAGCCAATTGGATGAGCAAGAGCAATGAAATCGTAAATCCTTATTTGGGGAAGACTCACCCTGTGTACAAAGCTACTATGCTTCATTGTGGAGAAATAAAGGATTCCATAATAACTCAATAATTATTTCATCATGCGATTCAAATTTCTTTTACTTATTTGCTGTTTAATAACTTTATTTAATAAAGGTATTTCTCAAAAAAGATTTACGATAAATGGTTATGTCCGCGATTTATCTACAGGTGAATCTTTGATAGGAGCGAGTGTGTCTATTAAAAGCAATACGAAAGGCATCACAACAAATCAATACGGATTTTATTCTATTACGGTTAATGAAGGTTTCTATACAATAGTAACGACATTCGTTGGTTATAAATCTGAAATAATTAATCTGGATATTCATTCGGATACTGCGTTAAATATTTCGCTGATATCCGGACAAAATTTATCAGAAGAAGTTATTGTCACTTCAAAAAAGAGAGACAATAATGTCAAGACTGCTCAGATGAGTAAAATTGTACTCCCGATTGAACAAATTAAATCTGTTCCTGCGTTTCTTGGCGAGGTAGATTTGCTAAAAGTTGTTCAATTATTACCTGGTGTAAAAAATGCAGGTGAAGGTAGTGCAGGCATCTACGTTAGAGGGGGAGGAGCTGATCAGAATTTGATTTTATTGGATGATGCAGTTGTATATAATACTGGTCATTTATTTGGATTCTTTTCCATTTTTAATTCGGATGCCATTAAAAACGTATCCCTGATTAAAGGAGGAATGCCAGCACAATATGGAGGTCGCTTATCCAGTGTTTTGGACATTTCAATGAAAGATGGCAATAATAAGAAATTTCAGGTTGAAGGTGGAATTGGTTTGATTGCTTCTAGGGTTTCCATTCAAGGACCAATGGTGAAAAATAAATCATCTTTTATTGTTTCGGCAAGAAGAACTTATATAGATGCTTTATCCAAGCCATTTGTGAGTAAAACAAGCCAATTCAGTGGTTCAGGATATTATTTTTATGATGTAAATGCAAAAGTGAATTACCAGTTTAATGACAAAGACAGGTTGTACCTCAGTGGTTATTTCGGCAGAGATGTTTTTGATTTTTCTAATTCTAAACAAAGTTTGAAAATAAATATCCCTTGGGGAAATGCCACTGGAACGATCAGGTGGAATCATGTTTTCAATAAAAAATTATTTGCTAATACAACAGCTATTTTCAATAATTACAATTTCACTTTTAAAGCAACACAAAATAATTTTGAAATTAAATTAGCCTCTGGAATACAGGATTTAAGTCTCAAACAAGATTTAGATTTTTATCCCTTTGCAAAACATAAAATAAAATTTGGAGCCTTGTACACTTTTCATAAGTTTACACCATCTGTAGTAAGTGGCAAACAAGATTCCATTATTTTTAATCCTTTAAATGCACAGACCAAATACGCTCGTGAAGGTGCGGCTTATTTTCAGGATGATTGGGAATTGTCTCCGAAATTTCAAATAAATGCAGGTATCAGATATAGTTTTTTTCAACAGGTTGGTCCTAATAAAATATACAAAACTGATGCAGATGGGAATAGAATTGACAGCCTTGTTACTACAAAAGGACAGCAGGTAAAATATTATGGAGGATTAGAACCGAGGTTAACCTTGCGTTATTCCATCAATGAAAAAATCTCTGTAAAGGCTTCTGTAACAAGGAATTTACAATACATACATTTAGTAAGTAATTCAGGCACTACACTTCCTACAGATTTATGGGTTCCCAGTACTTATAAAGTAAAGCCTCAAATCAGCTGGCTTTATGCCGCAGGATTGTTTAGGAACTTTAAAAACAATACGTATGAAACTTCATTCGAAGTTTATTATAAGCAAATGCAAAATCAAATTGAATATAAAGATGGCTACACACCAAATACATTAGACGACACAGAAAATTCTTTTGTTTTTGGGAAAGGATGGAGTTACGGAACCGAATTTTTTATTAATAAAATAAAAGGAAGACTTACTGGTTGGATTGGCTATTCTTTAAGTTGGACCTGGAGACAATTCCCCGAGTTAAATTTCGGAGAAAAATATCCTGCTAAATATGATCGCAGAAATGATCTAAGTGTCGTAGCACTTTATGAATTAAATAAAAAATGGAAATTCTCCGCCACATTTGTATATGGAACAGGAAATGCCGCTACGTTACCGCAACGTTTTTACATTATTGGCAACGTACTAACGCAAGAGTATAGCCGAATAAATCAATACAGACTTCCTTCATATCATCGTTTGGATATTTCAGCCATCCTGACTCCTAAAAAGAATGAAAACAGAAAATGGAAAACAGAATGGGTATTTAGTGTTTATAATGCATACAGCAGAAAGAACCCTTATTTTATTTACTTTGATCAGACAGGAAATCCTTTTGATGGATCTCTTCAAATCCAAGGCAAACAAGTGTCTATATTTCCCATTATACCTGCGGTAACCTGGAATTTTAAATTTTAAAAACTATCTCATTTTTTTTGATCCTGAAACGATAACCATATACATCGTTGGTATAATTATGGATAGTAATAACAATGGGATAAGCCACCATTCGAGACTCAGACTTTTATCAACACTTGATCGGACTACTTTTACAATGATACAGGTAAATAAGATTGAAATATTAAATTGCAAAATTCTCATCATTCGTGTGGCAAGTCTGTATTGCTTTTCAGCATTGTCAGGAGTGATCTTCACCATATAATTAAATTGATGAGGGAACCTGTTTAATACAGTAAATAAAATAAAAACAGCTGTAACTATAACAGGTAAAATCCAAATTGTATTTTTAGAGCCATAACCATCCACAACTCCATTTGAATTGAAATGTGTAGGAATAATATCAGGAAGTTGCTTGTAATGTGTGTAGGTAAATCCCCAAATAAAAAGAATTATAGCTAATGTTGCATAATCGATTACGAAATCTATTGTACGTTTCTTGATAGAAATTACGGGGCGTTCATGTTGAAACATGGGAATACACAATTTAGTTCATCAATTACTTTTTCGCTTTCTGAACAAATCTTATAACACCACTTTTCTCTAAATCGGAAGAAATCCTGACTTCAAATCGATGAGGTCCATCTGTAATAATTATCAATGCGGTATTAGGAGGGATAGTTCCAAGATTTTCAGCATACATAATTAACTCATTGTAGGAATCATTATTTTCAAGATTAAGATATAAACTAATCGATTTTTCGGTCAGTCTTTTATTGGACAATAATAATTTTCCATTATAAAATAAGGATACACTATCTCCATCTATATCACCATTATCATATAAATCAACTTTTATCGTATGATTTTCGATTTCAATTGTTTTTAGAAGCGTATTTCTTCTAGCTTCTATTTTCTGTGTTGACAGATTATCATTTTTAATTTCTGGCACCAATGTATGCTCCACAAGTAGAGGCGACACCTCGTCAATTTTCTGACCTTGATGAACTGGCTCATTTTTTTGTTCTGCAATTTTATTTTTTGATTCAGGCTTAACCAATTCTTCTGATTTATTATTATTTATCGTAGGGTTCGACTTAACCAAATCCACCTTTTTGTTTGCTTTTGAAAAAGCATTGGGATAACTATTAATTAAAGAACGTCTAGTTAATAATGTACTGCCATTCCCACAATTACCAGTTTGATGAGGTGCTGGAATCCAATTACCTTCTAAAGTCTCTATATCTGATTGTTTGAAATAAGTAAGTTTGTGTACTTGAAAACAGTTTCTAATATTTATGGGGATATTAGTTTTAGATCTTTCTGTTTCTTTAATTTCTAGATACTTTTTTTTAGCGTCAAAGGAGCCTTCTAATTTACAAATGGTAAAAAATCTTTTGCCATTTTCTGTGAAATAAGTATAGGAGGAACCGGATATCATACTCCCATTTACATCCAATTCTATAACATAATCACATTTGTCCCCTGCATATTTTCCAACTCCCGTGCTTTTATCAATAAAAGAACCTTTCCATTGGCCATTTAGATTTTGACTTAAGCAGTAATTTGTTGAAATAGTAAGTAATAAAAATGTAAAAAATCTAATCATTTGATTTGGAAATTGGTGACACGCAAAAATAATGATGAATTATTAGTCGAAATATATAAATCTCTTACGCAATTAGCCAAGACTTCGTTAAATTTGAGCAAAATTAAGAAGAAAGAACCATTAAGATATGATAAAAATTACACTACCCGACGGTTCTGTTAGAGAATATTCAAAGGGATCTACTGCAATGGATATTGCGAAATCTATAAGTGAAGGGTTGGCTAGAAAGGTATTAGCGGCAACAGTTAACGGAGAAGTTTGTGATATAACCAAGCCAATAGACACTGACGCCACATTCAAATTACTTACCTGGGATGACACAGAAGGGAAATCAACTTTCTGGCATTCTTCAGCTCATTTGATGGCAGAAGCGGTTCAAACTACTTTCCCTCATGCAAAATTCTGGGTTGGCCCAGCAATTGATAAAGGATTTTATTACGATATTGATTTAGGCGATACTAAAATGATTGAAGATGATTTGATCACTCTTGAAAAGAAGATGAATGAGTTTGCCAAACAAAACAATGCTTATGTAAAAAAAGCAATGCCGAAAGCAGAAGCCATAAATTATTTTTCAGAAAAAGGAGATGAGTATAAGTTAGACTTGCTGAACAATCTGACTGATGGAGAA
Source organism: Chitinophaga pinensis (assembly GCA_943330875.1). Classification (GTDB taxonomy): domain Bacteria; phylum Bacteroidota; class Bacteroidia; order Chitinophagales; family Chitinophagaceae; genus Ferruginibacter; species Ferruginibacter pinensis_G. The sequence goes on along the minus strand of CALQJK010000043.1, from coordinate 1,450 downwards.
ATTAGTTTCTATACTCAAGGCAGTTTTACCGATTTATGTCGTGGCCCGCACATTCCTTCTACCGGTTTTATTAAAGCTATAAAACTAACCAGTGTTGCAGGTGCATATTGGAAAGGTGATGAGAAGAATAAGCAACTTACAAGAATTTATGGCATTACATTTCCTAATCAAAAAGAACTTGAGGAATATTTGCTCATGCTCGAAGAAGCAAAAAAAAGAGACCATCGAAAATTAGGAAAGGAACTATCTATTTTCACAATGGATGATGATGTCGGCCAAGGCTTACCGTTATGGATGCCAAATGGTACTATCATAATAGAAGAACTAGAGAAGCTGGCAAAAGAAACGGAAGCTGTTGCAGGCTATAAAAGAGTTGTTACGCCTCATATCGCTAAGGAAAGCATGTATCTCACCAGCGGCCATTTACCATATTACGCTGATAGTATGTTTCCTCCAATGGAACTAGATGGCACAAAATATTATTTAAAGGCAATGAATTGTCCTCATCATCATAAAATATTTGATGCGGAACCTAAAAGCTACAAAGATCTTCCTTATCGAATTGCTGAATACGGCACTTGTTACAGATACGAACAAAGTGGAGAATTATTTGGACTCATGAGAGTAAGATGCTTGCACATGAATGATGCTCATATTTATTGTAATAAAGAACAATTCGGATCAGAATTTAGAGCAGTAAATGAAATGTATCTAAAATATTTTAAAATCTTTGGCATTGACAAATATGTAATGAGATTGAGTTTGCACGACCCTGCAAAACTTGGACAGAAATATGTGAATGAACCAGAATTGTGGCAACAAACTGAAACGATGGTAAGACAAGTACTTATCGATTCTGATATTCCTTTTGTCGAAGTGCAAGATGAAGCCGCTTTTTATGGTCCTAAGATTGATGTACAAATCTGGAGTGCGATTGGAAGAGAATTCACCTTAGCAACGAATCAGGTTGACTTCAACAGCGGCAATAAATTCAAATTGTCATTTACTAACCAGCATAACACTCCAGAAGTACCGTTAATTATTCACCGTGCACCATTAGGAACTCATGAAAGATTCATCGGATTTTTATTGGAACATTATGCGGGAAAATTCCCCGTTTGGATTTCGCCTTTACAAGTTAAAATCCTTCCCATAAGTGATAAGTTTATGGATTATGCCAATACAATTTTGCAAAAGCTTAAAAAAGCTGATATTCGTGTAGAAATTGATGACCGAAATGAAAAAATTGGAAAGAAAATTCGTGATACTGAAATGATGAAAGTCCCCTACATGTTAGTCATTGGCGAAAAAGAAATGAATGAAGATAAAGTGGCCGTTCGCAGACAAGGCAAAGGAGATATGGGCGTGAAAGACGTAAATGAATTTATTACAGAATTATCCGCAGAAATATTAGAAAGAAGAGGAGAATAACGTAATTTGTATAAGATTT
>CALQJK010000042.1:0-10754 GCA_943330875.1 Chitinophaga pinensis | reverse complement strand
TTAATAAATGCCATGATGTAAAATAAATAATCACCGGCTTTCCGAGGATTATTTTAATAATTATAATTAAAATCTGGGTTAAAGTTAGCTTTAAAGTTCTTCGATGATTTTATGTTTTACAGCGTACATGATTAGTCCTGCAGTAGTTTTTGATCCTGTTTTTACTTTTAAACGATCACGGATGGCTTCCACTGTTCGTTGGCTTAATTCTACCATATCGGCAATTTCTTTGGTGCTTTTTTCTTCACACATCAGGCGTAAAATGGTTGTTTCCTTGTCATTTAATTGAGCATCTTGAGGAGACAGCTGTTGAGGCATTGCAGGTGTACGTTGTTTGAGGTTGCTCAACAACGCTTTATTGGTCATAGAATTGAAATAATATTCCTGTTCAAAACAAGTCTTTATCGCTTCGTAAATGATTTCACTATCGCTTGTTTTGGTGAGGTAACTATTGGCGCCAAGCTCCATTAATTTTGTAATCATACTATTGTCGTCAACCATTGTAAGCATGATTACTTTGATGAGTGGGTTGATTTTTTTTATTTCAGGTAATGTGGCAATGCCATCCATGATGGGCATTTGAATATCGAGTAGGATGACGTCTACTTCAATATTCTTTATTAAGTTGAGTAAGTGCGAGCCATTGTCGGCTTCTGCTATGATTTTGATATCGCTCTTAGAACTAAGTGCCGCTTTTACGCCGGCTCTGTAGAGTACATGATCGTCTGCAATAATAACCCTGATGGGTTCTTTTGATTCTTGGCTCATAAGTATTGTTGTTATTTTAGGTTCTAATAACGTAGGATGCAAGGTCTAATTGTTTTATGACAAAAGATCGCGTGTATTTACCCTATCCCTTCGATAGGGATTTTACTATGATGTTGTGTAAATTCGTAAGCAATATTCCCTAATTGGTATTTTATATGTAAGAACAGCTTTAAAAAAAATGAGGCGATAAAATTTTATTCGCCTCATTTTTGGATTAACCCAGTTCGAATACTCCCTGAGTTTTGCAATTAATCCAAACATCAAAATTCTTAGCCTGCTAATCTTCCGTCTTTTTAAAAACACCAGAGCAGCATTTAATCCGCCCTGGTGTTATAGCCCCACAGAGTACGGTAGAAACTCAACAAATTCAAAAGTCGTAGAATTTTTTTTTAGAGTAAGGAGTAAAACAACAGGAATTTACTGTGTTTTTCTCAAGGAGGTTTAATTGTTGTGGTGTAATATTGTGGGATTATGAGTGAATTTAGTAGATACTTTTTTTTTAATGCTCAATGCTTAACAATTTTATTGGCTTTCATTTTTTCTATTCCATTGCTAATCAAGTGTTATCCAAAGCACATGAAAGCATTTTTTATCTATACTTCAGTAAGTTTAATAATAATGATTCCACTTTTTTTAACATTAAACCATATAGTCATATTTCCCAATGCTAATCTAATGAATCGTTATTCACTTGTTTTTAATTTCGGCTTTTTAGGGGGATATTTATTACTTATGATGCCAGATAAAAAGGGAATAATAATATTAGAGATATTTATATTATTTATCTTAATAGCATTAATCTATCAAGTTTTTAATTCTGATATATTTATAGATAAGTATGCATTTGCAACAAATCATTTCGGATTAATTATTTTATCAATTATTTATTTATATAAATTATTTAACAATCCCCCTACAAAAAATCTTATAAATTATCCAACTTTTTGGATAGTTGCCGGAGTGCTTCTTTGTTCTATTATATGCTTTCCTATATTCTCGCTTTGGTCTTATTTAGTAAGCCCTAGGAATTTTAATATCCGAAATGATATTGTTAATGATTTTATTTTATGTAATCTTCCTCCGTTTGGTTACATAATAATGTTTTCTTTTTTTATTAAATCTTTTATATGCTCGATTCAAGAGAAGAAAACGTCTTAATTTTTATAGTGATTTTAGTTTTATTATTCTTAGTATTAACTCTACTTGTCATTTCAATGATTTATAAGTATCAAAAAAAACAAATGTTACATTTTTTAGGGGTTAATGAATTGCAATCAAAACATGAAAATGAAATTTTAAAAACACAGATAAAAATTCAAGAAGCAACCTTTCAAAATATTTCGAAGGAGATTCATGATAATATCGGGCAAAAATTATCACTGGCTAAACTTCAGCTTAATACTTCCGGTTATGATAAAAACAAATTTTACAAAGACTTGATTCATGATGCCATTCAGAATATATCCGAATCAATAAGCGACCTCAGAGATTTGAGCAGAAGTATGAGCTCTGATTTTATTGCTAATATGGGGCTTATTAAGGCCTTGGAAAATGAAATTGGGCAAGTTAGTAAAACAGGGCAGTACAAATTCAAACTTACCTTAACCGGCGAACCTATTTATATGCATGCTGAAAAAGAGTTAATGCTTTTTCGTATTGTTCAGGAGTCAATTAATAACACGATTAAGCATGCCCATTCAACTGAAATCCAGATTCTGCTTCATTACACTATTAAGCTACTTCAGGTTGATATTATTGACAACGGCATCGGCTTTGATGTCTCCATTTTAAAAGAAGGCCAGGGCTTAAGTAATATAAAAAATAGAGCTATTTTATTGAATGGAGAAGCCACAATTACATCTGGCATAGGAAAAGGCACTCAAATCACAATTAAAATCCCACTAAATGAATCAGAAAAAATTTAAAGTAGCATTGGTTGACGATCATGGTCTTTTGAGAGATGCATTGGCCACATTAATCAATACATTTGAGGAGTTCAGTGTAATTGCCTCTTTACCCAATGGCCATGAGTGTATAAAAATGCTCTCCGATGGGATGAAGCCAGACTTGATCCTACTCGATTTAAATATGCCTGTTCTTGATGGGTTTGAAACGGCCAGATTTTTGTTTAACAGTTATCCGGAAATCAATATTTTAATTTTGACTATGTACGACTCAGAAATTGCATTGATCAGACTATTGCAAGTTGGGGTAAAAGGGTTTCTGAAAAAGGACACCCACCCAATAGAATTAAGGGCTGCATTAAATGCTGTTGCTGAAAAGGGTTTCTATTACTCCCATGACACCACAGGTAAATTGGCTAATCTCTTTCAAAAAGATCCTAATGATAATAGTCTCATACAAAGATCCATGCTTAGTGAAAAAGAGTTGGAGTTTTTAAGGTTGGCAAGTACAGATTTAACCTATAAAGAAATCGCCGCGGCACTTAAAATTACACCAAGGACAATTGATGGTTACCGGGATGCCTTATTTGACAAGCTGGATGTAAAAAGCAGAGTGGGCTTGGCTATTTATGCAGTAAAAAACGGGATTGTAACATTTTGATGGATTATTCTGGTTATTCAATCAATTTATTACGCATGCCATACATAATCAATCCTCCAATAGTTTTCGCGTTTACTTTTGATTTCATATTCTGCCGGATTGTTTCTATCGTACGGGGACTTAAAAAAATGATTTTAGAAATCTCTTCAGTCGTTTTGTCTTCAGCCAGTAATTGCAATATTTTTAATTCTTTTTCATTAAAACTAACCGGAGTATTGGTGCCATAGTGTTGTCTCACATTTTTTTTCTGCATGAGTCGGCCCATTACCGCGTTGTTCACTAATTCATTAAAGTAAAAATCGTCGTTCATGCAGGTAAGTATGGCTTCGTAGATTTCTTCAGGGTCAGTTGTTTTGGTGAGATAAGCATTGGCGCCCATTTCCATCATCTTGCTGATCATTTGTTGGTCATCATACATGGTAAGCACAATGATTTTGATGTCCTCATATTCTTTTCGAATAATTTGAATCGCATTGATGCCATCAATTTCAGGCATTCTGATATCCATGAGCAGGACTTCAGGTTTTTTTATGGAAATCTTGTGCATCATATCCTTTCCATCCTCCGCTTCCCAAAGCATTTTCAGATTGGTCTTACTGGATAAAGCCATTTTGATGCCATCTCTAAAGATTTTGTGATCATCTGCAATAGCAATTTTAATCTGGTTTTCTGTTGACATCTTTTCTTAGGTTGTGATTGTTATGCAAAACTCTATCTTTTGAACCGACATTTTGTTGAATATGCCCATCATCTACAAGCCAAGTTCCCCACATAATTATCCACATTTCCTCAGGCATCGTAAAAATACGAAGTAAAGATACAGGATTTAAATAGTAAAATTACTATTTTCATTTCGTACATTTACCCTAAATATTTTTCCGAAAAATGCGCCAAAAATCAATAGAAGTCAATGCAGTAAAGGTTTTTTATGATTTCGTACAATTACGATGCAGACCTAACCTATTGTTTCCAGATGGAGAAAATTTGAAGTTTATGATGCAATTAATCTTAAACCACAAAAAAAATTCCTAGTATGCATGGATTTATTCTTCATTTAATCAGGTTGATGTTTTTGTAATAATAACTAAATTTTGATTTTGAGTTAGAGATAAGTAATTTTGAATAAATTACTATCAATCTGAAAAATCTATTAAATATTACGTTAATATCTGAGATTCTACCTTTGATATTTTGTATTTATTTTAGAAATAAAATAAATACAAAATCATTAAAGGTTTTTTTCGTGTATACTATTTTTCAAATGGTTTTCTCTTTGTTATGTTATTTTTTCATCTATGTGAATACTTCTTATTTTAATTACATACTCACCTTAAGAATACATTTAGTTATTGAGTACTTCATTGTTTCAATTTTCTTTCTTAGATTATTTGAGTCAAAATCAACTAAGTTAATTTTGATATTGCTATTGCCAATTTTTTTGAGTTATAATATTTATGATTATTTGAGTTATAGCAATTTGATTTTTAGTAATAATCCTACCTTATTAGAGTTTTTGATTTTTATTATTTTTATTATTTTATTTCTTTTCGAAAAAATGCAAATTAATCAGGAGAGTCCTATTTATTCTTCAATAAGCTTTTGGGTTTGCGTTGGTCTTTTTGTATATTTCACCGGGAACTTCTTTTACATTTTATTAGTCCAAAATTCTGCAAATGCGGATGTTAGTATTAAAAATCAACTAAAATTAATTTATTGTGTAATTACTATTTCTAAAAATTTAATATTGTCTTTTGCATTAATGAAAAATGAAATAGAGCACTCGATAAATAAATATACCTTCCAAATTCCCAAAGATTTAAACTTTGATAGTTTATCACCAAACAATAATATCAATTAAGCTATGTACTTACTACAGGCAGATTCTTCAGGTATTTCCAGGCTGATGTTCATTGGAACGTTAGGGATGCTTACGTTGGCGATTGGAATTATTGCCTTTGTAATCTTTCATCAAAGAAAGGTAATACGTTACCAGATGCAGATGAAAAGGCTGGAATCTGAGAAGCAGCAAACGTTGCTGAATGCATCTATTCGTTTTCAGGAAGAGGAGCGCCAGCGCATTGCAGCTGATTTGCATGATGATGCAGGTCCGTTGTTGGCAACAGCACGTTTATATTTAAATGATAATTTGGTCAATTTAGAGAAGGCGCAACAATTACAGAGTATAAGCAGTGCTAAACAAATTATTGATGATGCTATTTTACTGATTCGAAATATCAGTCATAGTTTGATGCCACCTACGTTGAAAAATTTCGGCCTGGAAAGTGCCACAACAGATTTGTTTCAGAAAATCAGCGGAAGTGGTGTGATTAATGCGAGCGCAAGATTTCATGATTATAGAGAAAGATTAAAAGTAGAACAAGAGCTGCTTGTTTTCAGAATTATTCAGGAATTGGTCAATAATGTGCTCAAACACAGTAGCGCTGGTTTTATTCATCTCACTCAAAACAGCAGCGGCAATAATTTGTATTTGAGAATTCATCATGATGGCAAAGGGATTACCCAAACGGAATTTGATAAATTAAACGAAAGTGCACAAGGATTAGGCTTGAAAAATATTGCGAGCAGAATTAATGTGCTTAATGGTAAAATATTTTTTGAGATTGACCCAAGTCAAACCTACTATAAAATCACACTAGAGGTTCCAAGAGGGAATAAATATTAGTTACAAGCTTCAATTTTCATTTCACTTTAAAAGTGGTGCTTTCTAAAGATGTTGTTATTTTTACAGCAATTGTATGAGCGAAACCAATCAAATAAAAGTTGCTATTGCCGATGATCACAAGATCTTTAGAAAGGGAGTGATGCTTTCTATGCGTCAATACACCAATATCAAGTTTGTGATGGAAGCTGATAATGGCGAAGAGCTACTTGCTAAAATACCGGAATTCACACCTGATGTAGTATTGTGTGATTTAAAAATGCCTGTTAAGGATGGTATTGATACGACTAAATTGATCACAAAAAACTTTCCTGGTATTAGAGTGATTATTCTTACGATGTATGAAGATGAAAGATTTGTAGGGCATTTGATGGATTGCGGAGCTGCGGGTTATCTGTTAAAAAGTACAGATCCCACTGAAATTAAAAAAGCTATTACAGATGTTGTTCGTACTGGGTTTTACCTTAATCCGTTTGTAAATAAAGTGCTGATCAAGAAAAATTATGCCAAGCAAAAGTTCAATCCGAATTTAACTTCAGAAGTGGTGTTAAGCGACAGAGAGAAAGAGGTGTTGACCTTGGTTTGTATGGAATTTACGGCTGCAGAGATTTCAGGGAAAATGGATATTAGTCCAAGAACGGTAGAAGCCATAAAAGATAGGCTGATGGAGCGTTTTGGTGTGAAGAATTCAGTAGGGTTGGTATTTTACGCTATGAAAAACCAGCTGATTGATTAGGGGGTTGGTTGTTTGGTTGAATGGTTGAAAGGTTGAAAGGTTGAAAGGTTGATTTGGAAGTGTTTTGAAATCTACGAAACCTGGAACCATTTCAACATTTTAAAAAAGTCCAAATAAAGTAGAGTCTACTTTTCTGATAATTTCTCCGAGATCTTCTTCGTTTTCTGCAAATTTATTAACATCGGCATCTATAACTAATAAGGCACCTTCTTTGTAAGTATCAATCCAATTATTATAAAGGTCATTGAGTTTTTTCAAATAATCCAGTCTGATATTTTCTTCATATTCTCTGCCACGTTTTTGAATTTGCCCAACGAGTGTAGGTACGGAAGCTTTTAGGTAAATCAATAAGTCTGGAGGTTGCACCATTGATTTTAACGTCTCGAAAAATTTGTAGTAGTTTTCAAAATCACGTTTACCCATAAGCCCCATGTCATGAAGGTTGGGAGCGAAGATATTGGCATCTTCGAATATGGTTCTGTCTTGTATAACGGTTTCGGTACCACGCTGTATTTCTAAGAGTTGGTTTAATCTGCTGTTTAAAAAGAAAATCTGCAAGTTGAAACTCCAACGCGGCATGTCTTCATAAAAATCATTCAGGTAAGGGTTATGGTCTACATCTTCAAATTGAGGGATCCATTTGTAATGCTTACTTAATAATTCAGTAAGGGTGGTTTTTCCTGCACCGATGTTGCCTGCAATTGCGATGTGTTTTGGTTTTTTTATTTTGGCCATAGCTCTTTTCGAAGTTTAACTTGAGCACGAAAGTATTGAATAAATAAACAGTTCAAAATGTTTTTTTGATATTCTTAAAAATAATTTAGTCCGATTGCGTTCCTAACCAAATCCATGGTTTTTTTGGCACTTTCTCCGGCTTTCTGCGCTCCTTTTTCCATAACCTCTACTAAATAGGCATCATTGGCGAGGATATCATTTGTTTTTTGACGTATTGGAGCCATAAATTTTACCATATCCTCCGCCAATTGCTTTTTGAGATCTCCGTATCTGATGCTGCAATTATTGAAATCATCTTCGTATTTGCTAATCACATCTTCCTCGCATACTAATTTCATGAGCATGAAGATATTTTCGATGTAGTCTGGTTTTTGAGCGTTTTTTTCTGTTGGTCCCTGATCTGTAAGGGCTTTCATTACTTTTTTCCGAATCATGTCATCCTCATCTGCAAAATACAAAGTAGCCATATTGTTTTCGCTCTTGCTCATTTTTCCCGTTCCATCAAGTCCTGGAACTTTGATGAGTTCCTGATTATAATTAAAGGCATGAGGTTCAGGGAAAATTTCACCATAGCGATGATTGAATCTTACTACAAAATTTCTGGCCATTTCCAGATGTTGTTCCTGGTCTTTCCCAACCGGTACATAGCTGGCGCGGTGCATGATGATATCCGCAGTTTGTAAAACAGGGTAGGTGAGTAAACCTGCATTCACATTTTCAGGATGTTGTCTGGCTTTATCTTTGAAAGTTACCGTCTTTTCCAATTCCCCTTTATAAGCGAGCATGTTTAGGTAGAGGTATAATTCTCCCGTTTCACGTATATGGCTTTGGCAATAAAAAGTAGCTTTTTCAGGATCCAGTCCGCATGCAATATTTTCTGCTAAAACTCTTCTCACATTGGATTTGAGCTCTTTTGTATCGGGGTGTGTAGTAAGTGAATGCAGATCAGCTACCATGAAATAACATTCGAAAGCGTCCTGCATTTTTACATAATTTCTTATTGCCCCAAAATAGTTGCCCAAATGCACCATTCCAGTAGGTCTTATTCCACTCATTACAATTTGAGAAGGGATATCAGAAGTTGGTTTATTTAAATTTTTTTCAGTCATTTTATAAAAATAATAGTGACGAAGATAATAAAAGTCGGCTGATTCAATAGGATTAAGCCCGGCAACTTTTACTTGTTGCATTTGATATTTTAGCTCTAATCATGGCTTAATCATCCAATTCGCAAACACGAAGCATAAAGTTGATTATTGTCAGTATTCATATTTATGTAATTTCACTCTTTTAAAATGTGCTATTTTTACAAAATGGAAATTAATCAAGATACTATTGATAAATTGGCGGTATTGTCTAGACTGGAATTTACAGGGGAAGAGCAGGAGGCATTAAAAACAGATTTGCAGCATATGCTTCAGTTTGTAAATAAGTTGAATGAATTGGATACTGCCGGAGTGGAACCATTATTGCACATCACCAGAAATGTAAATATGCTAAGAGAAGATGTTGTAAATAATGAATTTTCAAGCGCAGAAGCTTTACGTAATGCACCTTTAAAGGATGAACAATTTTTCAAAGTACCCAAAGTGATTAGAAAATAAAAATGCAAGCAATACTACATCTGGAAAATATTTTAAAAAGCTATTACCTTGGTAAACAAGAGCTGCAAGTGTTGAGAGGGATTTCAATGGACATCAACAAGAATGAGTACGTGGCATTAATGGGTCCAAGCGGATCGGGCAAGTCGACCTTGATGAATATTTTAGGTTGTTTGGATTCGCCAACTGGTGGGAAGTACATTTTAAATGGGAAGGATGTGAGTGTCATGCATGATGATGAATTAGCCGAAGTAAGGAATAAAGAAATTGGCTTTGTCTTTCAGCAATTTAATTTATTACCCAGATTAACAGCTGCGGAAAATGTAGCATTGCCTCTGGTTTACAGTGGCGTTTCAAAAAAAGAAAGAACTGAACGTGCTGCTGCTGTTCTTGAAAAAGTGAGATTGGAAGATAGGATGCACCACAAACCCAATGAATTGAGTGGAGGGCAATGCCAACGTGTAGCCATTGCGAGAGCATTAATAAACAATCCGTCAATTATTCTTGCAGATGAACCAACCGGAAATTTAGACTCTAAAACGTCTCATGAGATTATGGAAATATTGGGCAAGATTCATGATGATGGCAATACGGTAATATTGGTAACGCATGAGGAAGACATTTCTTTGTTTGCACATCGGGTAATCAGATTGAGAGATGGTTTAATTGAAACAGATAAAATTAATTCTAATCCTGCTGTTATTTTACAATAGCGCTAAACTTTTTTCAGTTTGCATTGTTCTTTCAATATCAAAAAATAAAAAATGGCCATAAAAATATACACCAAGACAGGTGATACTGGAACAACGAGTTTGATTGGAGGAACGAAAGTTCCCAAAAGTCATTTGCGAATTGAGAGTTATGGAACGGTTGATGAGTTGAATTCGCATATTGGTTTTTCAAACGATTTAATTCATCACGAGCCTTCGAATTTGATGCTCAAAGAAATCCAGGACAGGCTATTTACTATTGGATCTTCCTTGGCCTGTGATCCAGAAAAAGAGCCTTTGATGAAAATTCCAGATCTTAAGGAATCGGATATTTTGCTCTTGGAGTCAGAGATTGATAAAATGAATGATGCATTACCACCGATGAAATCTTTTATCCTTCCCGGAGGCCATCAGGCAGTGTCTTCGCTTCATATTTGCAGATGCGTATGTAGACGTGCAGAGCGTATTTGTGTTTTTTTACAGCAGGAAAATATATTTGTTGATCCATTGGTGATAAAATACCTCAATCGGTTGAGCGATTATTTGTTTGTTTTGTCAAGATATATTGCACAAATACTACAAGTGGCTGAAATTCCCTGGAAGGCGAGAATAAGCTAATGATAGCATGGGCGTTATTATATTTTGTAATTTCTTTTTTCAAGTTGACTTTATTTAATACTTTTGCAGCCCTTAATTAAGGAAGTTGTCGGGGTAGCTCAGCTGGTTAGAGCATCGGATTCATATCCGCCGGGGCGGACGGCAGTTCATAGGATTAGGCAAAAATAGTTGTCGGGGTAGCTCAGCTGGTTAGAGCATCGGATTCATATCCGCCGGGGTGGACGGCAGTTCATAGGATTAGGCAAAAATAGTTGTCGGGGTAGCTCAGCTGGTTAGAGCATCGGATTCATATCCGCCGGGGCGGACGGCAGTTCATAGGATTAGGCAAAATAGTTGTCGGG
>CALQJK010000041.1:0-10909 GCA_943330875.1 Chitinophaga pinensis | reverse complement strand
GCTGTTGCACATACAAATCAGTTCCCCCTCCTACTTTTTTATTAGTTGAAACAATATAAGGATTGGCTTGTATTAGTTTTATTTTTTCTGGAATTTTTAAAAAGTATTCCGGAACAATATTATTTTTAACTGCGAATGAAATGGCATCTACCCCTTGACGTGATGCTAATTTTTCGCTAACACTATAAGCCGCTTTTTCAATTGATTTGTATCCTGTACAACGGCAAATATTTCCATTAACAGCATCTATTGCTTTTTCAGAAGAAGGAGATTTTTCATCCAAACAATATCCAGTAAGAGAAACGATAAAGCCTGGCGTACAAAAACCACATTGTGTAGCCCCAAATTGAGCAAAAGATTCCTGCACCAAGGTTAGTTCTTTCAAATTGATTCCTTCAATAGTAACAACATGTTTCCCATGAGCATTTCCAATTGGCATCAGACAACTTGTAACAGCATGATATTTCATTCTCCCATCAGTCAAGGTTCCGATCAACATCGTACATGCTCCACAATCGCCTTCTCTACATCCGATTTTCGTACCTGTAAGATGCTGGTTATACCTTACAAAATCCAACATGGTCATTCCGGGCGACAATGTTGTTTTTATTTCCGTATTATTTAATATAAATTGTGTCACGAATAAAAATTATTATCAATAAAGTTAAGGAAATAGCACTAATGAACAGCATTAAAACAGACGCTTCTCAAAAACAAATTTATTACAGACTTATTGCTTTGTGGGTAATCTGCGAAGCATTTGCAGGAGGAATTATGCATGGCATTAAAATTCCATTTTCAGGACTGGTTATCAGTAGCCTTGCTATGATCTGCATAATACTTATTGCTTACCATGTTCCAGAAAAAAATGCCATTCTCAAAGCGACTATTATTGTGGCTATATTTAAATTAATGCTGAGCCCACATAGTCCTGGGCCTGCTTATATTGCTGTATTTTTTCAAGGATTGCTCGGAAATTTTCTTTTTGGGAATAAAAAATATTTTACCGCATCAGCTATTATTCTGGGAATTTTAGGAGCAGTTGAATCTGCCATACAGCGTTTACTCGTTTTAGTTATTGTTTATGGGAATGCCTTCTGGAAAGCATTTAATGTATATATCAATAAATTAACTGGGGAAAAATCCATTACCAACTATACGTTATTTATTGCTATTGGATACATTTTAATTCATGCCATTGTAGGATTATTAGTTGGGATTTATGCTTCGAGAATGGCGAAAAGATCTTTGCATTGGAAAGCCCAGCATCCTGAATTCCTTATCAAGCACACAGAAGAACACCAAAATGATATCCTACAAAAAAAGAAAAAAATAAAAGCTGCAAAATGGATTTTTGTTATTTGCTGGCTACTATTAATAAGCGCTTATGTATACTCCTGGGTTGTTCCAGGCAATACCATCATTCCAAAAAATGAAATCATAGCCATGCTTTTAAGATCTGTTTTAATTATAACAACCTGGCTAGTTTTCCTCTCCCCTTTACTTTCATTACTTATAAAGAAATCAATTGAAAATAAAAAAGTTCAACACCAGGAGGCCATTGCAGCAGTAACAAAATTACTTCCCGAAAGCAAATCCATATTCATTACCTGTTGGAAAATTTCTGCAAAAGAAAAAGGCGTTGAAAGACTAAAGCTTTTTACTAAAATGTTAATCATAAACACAGTCTAGTAGCTTTTTTCAAGCAGCCACCATCTTGATTTTCTGCCGGCCACATGCTTTAAACCAAACTTTATAATCGCGTTTTCATTAAGATGTTGAATAGCATCCTCTATAGAATCCGTAAATAAACACAACTTCAAATCATCTGAAGATATAGTTCCTTTTAACTTCATCAATTCAATATGATCAATCAATTCTTTATGATAAGCTTTATCAAAAATGATGATGGGAAATTCGCTTAGCATTTTTGTTTGTATGAGTGTAAGTGCTTCAAAATATTCATCCATAGTTCCGAAGCCACCGGGCATTACAATAAATGCATAAGAATATTTTATAAGAAGCGTTTTTCTGACAAAGAAATATTTTATACTCACCCATTTATCCAAATATTTATTTTCGCTTTGCTCAAAAGGAAGCACAATATTACAGCCTACACTTCTCCCACCGACATCTTTAGCACCTCTATTTGCTGCTTCCATAATACCTGGACCTCCACCAGTCATAATCGTAAAGCCCAACTTAGCAATTTCGCCAGAAAGGGCTTGTGTTTTTTTATAATACTCATGATGTTCATCAAAACGTGCAGATCCAAATACTGTTACACAAGGGCCTACAAAATGCAACTTTCTAAACCCTTTAATAAACTGGTACAATACATTAAGTGTAAATCTGAATTCAGTGAACCTACTCTGTGGACCATCTAGAAATTTTATTTCAGAATTTATCATGGGTAAATTTTAGGATTCAAACTTAAAGGAATAAATGTCTATTTGACCCAAAAACTATTTTTAATTTAAAAACAATTATTTCTATCATCAAAAAATATAATTAGGACAGGTTCAGCAGAAGCGAGATTATTTATATATATTCGTGTCTAATAAATTTAAACAAAATCAAGAAAATGAAAAAATTAACTCCCGTATTTTTTTTAGCTTTTATAATTCTAAATGGCTGTGGCAGTAACGCACCTTCAACCACATCTCCTACTACTGTTGCGCAAGACAAAGCATTCATTCGTGACATTACTAACTCTACAAATGATTGTATCAATAATGCAAGAGATGGTCAATTAGCACAATCCATTATAGATTTTATCGACTTATCTAATGGAGTATCCGCAAATGACCAATGGGCTACTGATATGTCTAATGCATTAGATAATACAATGGGGACCATTCAAACCAACCCCAATAGTAATAGATTTGAGTTCAGTTCTTATTGTGGTGTATACACTTGGAATCCCGGCCCAAACAATTTCATTAAATCATTTAACTCATCTGGCATATTTATTAAATTCCCTTCCACGCCTACATCTGCTTCAAATGATGTTACCATACAACTTACAAATTATACAGATGCATTACATTCCATAAATGCAGAAAATGTTTATTTACCCTTAACAGCTGTAGGTAAAATTACTAAAGGTACTACCGAAATAGCTACTTTGAATTTCAGTGCAAATTATTCGACCGTAGGATTCCCTACCCCTATTGATGTATCTTATACGATCTTTTTAGCCCCGCATTCTTACGATTTTACTATTCATCAAGTAAATAGTAAAGAATTTAATTTCGCTTCCCATATTTTCTCTGGTGCAGGTTGCGGTATTTCCATAAATGCCAATGTAGCTTTTAATTATAGTGATTACGATAATTTTGTACTTAAGGATTATTTAAAAACTATACAAGCTACCTATCAGAATGGAAGCTTTATTATCAAGTCAAACTTTAACGCCTTAACTTATTATCTACTTAATAATAACTCTACAATAAATTTGAATAGCACCCTAACAAACGAAGTATATAATGGCAGCGATAAAATCGCAGACTTAAAGTTCATGGATGTGAATTTCGAGAGAAGACTTTTTATTTACTATAAAGATGGAACATCTGAAGACACATTTGTATACTATGACCCATTCATAAATAACTTAAAGAGCATGCTAAGATATCTTTTTGGAAACGATGTTGACAATTGGTTTTAAAATAGCTACTATTCAAAAGATTTAATGAAAAAATATATCCTCCGACTAAATTTTCTAATTACAATTACATTATTTTTATCAACAAAATGCCATTCTCAAAATGGCATTTTGTTAGATAGAAGACACCAGCTTGGTATTGACATAACCAATACCTTGACTTTTCTCAAAAAGAACAACCAATCTTATTTATTAAATTACCACTACTACTTTAGTAAATATAAATATGCCCTAAGAGCTGGATTAAACTTGGATATCAGTACTGGCGAATCTGAAGGATATTATCCAGACTTCAAAATAGGGATCCAGAAAAATAAATTCGACCAAAAATGGAATGCTTATTATGGTGTAGACGCCTCTTTCTCTTATTTTAAATCCAATGCAGTTGCGGTTACTACTAAAAGGTATGGATTAGCCCCCATTGTTGGAGTTGAACATTTTTTCAGCAAACGGATTTCATTTTCAACTGAAGCTGCTATAAATTTTAATTGCTTTGTCATTAATAGTCTGGATACATTTGATCCAATAAAGCAAAGAACCTACTCCAAAATAAATATCGGATATATTGGAATGTTTGTCATTAGCTACCATTTCTAGAAAGAAATTGCTTTGTTATTTAGAAATTATAACTAGACAACATCAATAACTTATAGCTTGCTTTTTCTACTCAATAACGAAATCTAATCGCAACAAATATATTCCTGCCTGGAGCATTTATTCCGCTTGCGAAACTGCGGTATTGTGTATCGAAAATATTATCTACTCCTGATTGGATCTTGAAGTGTTTATTGTACTCATAAGACAAATGCAGGCTTGCCGTAAGCCATGCGGGCATTCCGTCTGCTGTAGCATATTGTTCATTATCTTCTCCATTTAAATAGTAATCAGTTAGTTTTTTTCTGCTGTTATATTGGATAACAAAACCAGAGCTAAATTTCTTGTTCGTGTAGTTTACCTGCAAATGCATCATAAAAGGCGGGATATGATCTAGTGGGGCATCAGCACTGTCTGTTTTGATTCTTCCATAAGTAAAATTCATGCCCATATTTAAAGACAAATGATCAGAGTATTGAGATTTGACTTGAGATGAAAATCCGAAAATATAAGCTTTACGTTGATTTTGATTTGCTAAAACCTGGCTATTCGAACCTTGATAAAAAATGGAATCATTTCCATTAAACGTAAAAGGAGATGTTATAATCGCATCCATAAAATCTGTATAATAAACAACATTTTCCCAGCTTGTTTTTTTATTAAATATTTTAGTTACACCTAATTCGTAATTAATTGTTTTCTCCGGTTTCAAATCTTTATTTGGAACAATTATTTGTCCTGGTGCAGACTCAAATACCTTACTCAAATCATCTATATTAGGTGTACGAAATCCAGTTGAAAGCAATAGCGACAATTTTAAATCATCGCTTGGAGTATTGATTAAACCTATACTTCCAGAGTACAGCATATTCTTTTGGTCTACATTATTGTATGGAAGATGAAAAAAACTGGTGTCAACGAAAGTAGCATGAAGTGAGCTAAGTCCTAATCGCAACCCATCTGTTAAAACCAATTGATTGTTTATTTTCCAGGTATGCGAAATATAAACAGCTGCATTCGTCATCTTATTGTTGCCATCAGGATACCTTGTGTCTAGAGAACTAGAAAGGCCTGTTACAATATCCAATTCATTTGCTGTTGATTTCAATTTATTGTATTGCGCATCAATACCGAATCTTAGATCATGGTGGCAAATGCTTTTATTAAAATCGATATTCGCACCAATTACATTTACTTTTTCAATGCGATTTTGCAAATTATTTTTTCCAAATTTTCGGGCATGCCTACTTTCTTCAATTGATTGATAATTTAATCCGGCATGAACATTTTTAAAAAAAGAAGCTGTATTACTGAAGTTTAAATCATAAGCAGCGAGTACTCTCTTTTGTGGGCCATAATACCATTCTGCATACTTTAAGCCATTAGCAGCAGGATCAGTAAGGCGGTCATAACGAGGAACATCAGACGAATTGGAGTATTGCAAATTCACCCCATGAACAAGGTGATTATTTTGTTTGAATAAAAACTTCTGCAATAAATCAAATTGTGAATATGCTGACTTTACCTGTAAATAATGATTGTTATTTTTAACCAAAGAATCCTTTCCTCCTATCCTCTCTGCATAATAAGGTCTTTCTCCATAATTACCCGTATAAAAAGGATTTTGATTTCGGCCACCTTTCAAGTCTCCGAAATTAGAAGAAGTAATAGACGATAAAGAAGCCCATCTTTGATTTGCCCAGTTTACATCAACGTGATTGGTGTACTCATTATTTACACTTCCATAGCGAGAAAGCGTATTGACTTTTATTTGTTGTTTTTGATTTAAAGAATTGAAAACAGGGACTTTGGTATACATGCTAATTACTCCACCTAGCGCATCACTTCCATACAAAGTTGAAGATGGACCAAACAGAATTTCCACACGATCGAAAGAATTATTGTCAATCGTTACAATATTTTGAAGATGACCAGCTCTGTAAATAATATTATTCATTCTAACGCCATCGACTACGAGCAAGGTGCGATTAGCTTCAAAACCTCTGATTACAGCACTTCCTCCACCGAGCTGGCTTTTTTGCACAAACACATTTCCAGTTCCAGCCAATAAATCAGCTGTAGTTTGTGATTGAGTAGATGAAATTTGACTCGCATTCAAAATCTGAATTTGCTGTGCGATATTCCTTTTCGTTTCTGTTACTTTATTTACAGCTACAACAACCTCGTCAAGAGTTATAGTAGGAATAGAATCTTGTGGTAGATTTTGTGCAAAAGAAGTAAATGAATTTAGAAAAATTAAAAGCGTAGTAATGATAAAATTAATTTTCATATTTTTAAATTAAAGTATGAAATATTTCAGTTTATAATTCAATTTTAATTTTTTTCTCCTAGTGTAACATGACTGAAAAAACCATCTGTTTTTGCAGGTCGATTTGCATCAGGGCGATTCTGCTATCCATAATGCTTGTCTTATTTTAGCCGGATAAGGATTTGTTGACACAATTTGGTTAAACCTTAATTTCATATTTTATATACATCCACTTTAAACGTCCTTTTTCAACGCTATCCCTGATGGAGTATTGATGTGTAAAAGTAGTTCAGTTGATCTTCTCAGGGTTTTGACCATATATGTCATTAGTGATGATTAACAATAAGAGAAATAATCGTTTCAAATAAAATAAGTTTAGTTATTTTAAAATATGAGTAAAGGTAATTAAACCCATGCGGCAATAATACCATATGGATTTAATTCAAAAAAACAGGTGTAGCTTTTGTGCTACACCTGTTTTTCATCAAATGATAATTATTAAAACCCTATTAATTCTTTACAACTCTCTTCGTTAATTTATTTGTTGCAGTTGAAACTTCAACTGTGTAAATTGACTTAGGTAATCCTGCTAAATTATTCATTTGAATAGTATTATTTCCTTTAATCAACTTAACATCAAACTGATTAATAATACGTCCATCGATAGCGATTAATTTAACATGTCCAACTTCTTCTATCTGACTAACGATATCTATTTTTATGTTAGCTATAAATGGATTAGGATAAGTATTGATACTTGTTCCTGCATCTTTCAGTTTAAGAGAAACCACATTTGAATACTTATAAGATCCATCATTATCTATCATTTTAAGACGATAATAAACTTTAGAAGCGCTTGTATTTAATGCGTCATTGTAAGTGTAATCCTGGCTTCTTGTTGGTGAACCAACTGCAGTTATATTTCCTCTGTTTGAAAAACTGATTGCATTTTCACTTCTTTCAATTTCGTAACGATTGGCATTGATTTCAGATTGAGTATTCCAGTTTAATACTGCAGTTTCATTATTAGCTAATCTTACATTAAATGAAAATAAAATAATTGGTGTTGTGCCACCAGCCTGAATAACCAATCTAACCATTGCAGTACTGCAATCATTATCTGCATCGCATAAGCTGTAGTAGAAAGTATCAACATCTGTAAATCCTGGAGCAGGAGTATAAGTAAATGATCCGTCTGTATTGAAAGTAATGGCACCATGAGAAGGGCCACTTGTTAAGCTCCAGGTGTTGCCGCCGTCTAAACTTGTTTGATCATTCCCAGATACATTCCCATTAAAAGGCGTGTCTTGATCAGGAGCATAAACATCGTTTACAGCAACTGGGACATTATCAATAGTAAGATTAATTATAGCTAGAGAATCGCAACCTGAGGCGTTAGTCCCAGTCCATGTATATGCACCTGATGAGCTGTATGTATTACCATTCCAATTGTATGATGAAATACCACTTGCAGTAGTTGAAGACTGAGAACTTGTGTTTAATGTAAAATGTAGCGTATCTGTTATTTCACAGCCACTACTATTCAGATTATTGTAGTTGTAAACATAGTCTCCAGTTGCATTGTATAAAAAACCATGCCATGTATAACTGTTACAAGCTCTAACTGAAAAACTATTATGCGTGCCATAATTAATGGTAAGATGAAGTGTATCTACAGAAGCAACATTATTAGTATTTAGGTAGCTGAAAGTATAGTTGCCAGATGTTGTATATGTTGTTGCGTGCCATAGATAGGAGTCGCATGAAACTGCAGTTTCTGAATTGTTGGTTTCGTAATTAACATCCATAATTGCAGTTGCATCATTTGTAAACTGGTCACCAACAACAGATTGTCCGTATAATCTAGCAGTGTTGGTTACCATAGAAGGAATTGCACCTACTTTTACTTTAAACTTAATTGAAAAGTTTCCTGCAGATCCAATAGGTAACTCTCCACCATTTGTTCCATTTGCACCTATACCTAAGTTGAATTTTACATATTTTTTTGAACCATTTGCTCCAAACAATGCTTGATCTGTATCAGCAGCATCAGTTTTGATTCCACTAATACTTCCTGGAGAAGTTATGATTTCTAATGAATTAGGCACATAGGTCGCATTTCCAGGCAGAGTATCTACTAAATAGGTATTATAAGATGAGCCAGCTCCTTGATTTGTTCCGGAAAGTGTGTAAGTTAATTCTTCATTTGCATCAACATATCCACTCGCATTAGCATCAGTAACAGATTTAGTTAGTGTTATTGTAGGGTCTTTAACTCTTACACAAAATGTGAAAACACTTGGGAAATATTGGTCTTGCTCAGTACCAAATTTAATATTTATAGATGTTGCGTTGGGTTGGATATTATATCCAGTTCCAACATTTACTTCGTCAATATCTATACCCATTTGGTTGCTATAATTTGGATTTTTTGTTGTTACAAAACTTCCATTTTTGGAAATACTGCCATTCCAAAAGTTTGTGGCAGGATTTGCTGTATTGCTCACTGTTACTCCATTAACTTGCATATAGTCTCCCAATGGATTTCCCGATGTGGCAGCTAAATCTGCATCTCCTTCCCAGGAAACAGCAGCCATTACAGCTTCATCCGAAGATAATGGTGTACTTGGAACATTTAATCCGCTTAATGTCAAATTTAATGACCCACTACTTGAAACCTCTGCATAGCCGTCGTACATTCTTATACTATTGTAAGGTAAGCTCAAATTTTCATAGGCGATTGCAATTGCCCATGCTCCATATTGTCCGCCATTACTTGATCCAACAGTTGAAGGCAAGTCGGCAACAGTGTATGAGCCTGCACCATTTGAATTTACAAAAGAAGTGATGTCAATATAAGATTCGTAGATAGTACTTGCAGAGACTACACCAGAGTTATCACTTTTTGTAATAACATTAGCA
Organism: Chitinophaga pinensis; assembly: GCA_943330875.1. Lineage (GTDB taxonomy): Bacteria > Bacteroidota > Bacteroidia > Chitinophagales > Chitinophagaceae > Ferruginibacter > Ferruginibacter pinensis_G. The sequence continues at coordinate 1,460 of CALQJK010000041.1, read as the reverse complement.
CTAGTTGTAGTTAGTGATGAATAGCTACCAGTACCTTTACGTATTTTAATTTTACGTAGGGTATCTGGTGCACTAGTTACTACTGAATTGTTGATTCTTCCACCCCAATATAATCTTGCAAATTTGATGGTGTTTTGTCCAGCAGGTAAAATTAAATCTGCTGAAGAGGAATTCTTTGTTCCTGTTATATTGTCAATGTCAACAAATTGCATATTGGAATTATTGTTTCCATACTGGCTGAATCCTAAGCCACCTTCACCATTGGAAGCATTGCTGGTTTCATTCATTTTAGTCAGGTCAATAGTAGGGTTTCTGCCTGAAGTTTTAATTGCCATGGATGTATTTCCTAATAATGTAGTACCTCCTTTGAGGTTAGCGGAATAAGCTACTCCAAAAGCCCTAACAGAAGTTTGTCCATTAGCAGTAATGGTAATGAGAGAAATAAATAAAATGGCAAGCCCGATTTTATTTATACATTTTTTAAAATTTCTTGTAGATGTTTGTTTCATTTGATAGAATTTTAATTTTTGTACAGGTATGAATTGTAATTGATGAAAAAAATATAGTTGCTAAATTTTTGTTTTAAAATTAATATTTCAAATTACGTGAATAGATACTATGACTATGGCAACAGTTCTAAAAGGAGAACTTAAAAGAAATGAAATTCTTTTCGTTGTGGTAGTAAGTAGTTTGATAATTTAAAAAATTATATACTAGCTCACAGGATAGGTGGAAAAAATGTGGATTTCTGTAGATGATGGATTGAGATAAACATCAATGTGTTACATGATGTTTACAGATTTGTTTAAAACGCTTAAAAAATCTGAAAGCAAAGGTAAACAGTAAAATTCCTATTTGCAAGTGTTTTGTAAAATATTTCTTAAAAAAAATATATCGGTAGAAATTATCTCGCCTAATTTTAAAATAAAAATGACTTAAGTATTTGAAATACAATCTTTTAATCTCCAACATCACCTTAATTCACAAATGAGGTGTCAAAGTTGTCTGTAATAATATCCTGCTCTACTTGTAAAGCTGTCTTTTTTGCTTGTAGTAGATTTAAATGATTCCATATAGATGGGCTTAATGAGTATCTTTTATCATTATATCGCCACCTTAATCTAATTCTTCCATCAGCATTAGTAATACCAACAGAACCTTTTAAACTTTTCTGGCCCAAACCTGGCCCAATTTGTCTCATAACTGGTCAATTTTGATTGTAATGACCAGCTTGAGAAGTTGTAATTTTTGAGTGAGATACATGAAAAAACCCGACTGTTAGTGAGGTTTCTATTAGCATTAACTATTGTGGAGAATACGAGAGTCGAACTCGTGACCTCTTGCATGCCATGCAAGCTGACTCTACCCTAGAACCCCAGTATTAATAACACTTCTACAAAAAACTTATTTTATTGATACCCAAACGTGACCCAAAATGTTGTTTGATATTTTAAAGATAT